>NZ_JBSFCF010000059.1:0-41702 GCF_053593335.1 Streptomyces sp. NPDC002324 | reverse complement strand
GCTGCTTCTCCACCGCGCGCTCGGAGCCGGCGTGCGTCGCCTCGTCGATACGACGCTGCAGGTCCGCGAGCTTCCCCGCGGTCGTGTGGATGTCGGTCTCGGACGTATCTGTGGGCTCGGCGCTCACCGGATGGATCCCTTCTTGCCGATGTCGTCGCGGGCTGTCCGCCGCGCGCCGGGGTTCCTACGGTCCGTGTCGACCCCTGCGTAACGCCGAACCGGCAGGACGGCATCGCTGTCCGCGACGGAATGCCCACCGAACCCTTCGGTACTCGATTTCACTCAGACGGTACTCAGTACCATGAGTGAGGGCAAGAGACACCGGACACGGGGTCGGGGTTGAGGTCGGGGCCGATGGTGACGGTAACGGTGACGGGAGAGGATGGGTGGTCATGAGCAAGCCATCTGCGCGGATGCGACTGGCGGATGCCGCGTTCGCCCTCTTCGACGAGTGCGGCTACGAGCAGACCACCGTGGACGACATCGCCGAACGGGCCGGGGTGGGGCGCACGACGTTCTTCCGGCACTACCGGTCCAAGGAAGGGGTCATCTTCCCCGACCACGACCGGTTGCTGGAGCTGATCAAAGACCGGCTGACGACGTCGAGCCACCGCACCGCGCTGGTCTCCGTGTCGGACGCGGTCCGCCTGGTGCTGCTGCACTACATCGACGAAGGCGATCTCGCCCGGCGACGGTACGCGCTGACCAGCAAAGTGCCTGCTCTGCGCGACCGGGAGATCGCCAGCGTGGCGCGATACCAACGGCTGTTCCGTGAGTTCATCGCCGACTGGATGGGTGACCCCACGGAGTCGGCGTCACTGCGAGCCGAGCTCATGGCGGCATCCGTAGTCGCGGCCCACAACCATGTGCTCCGCCGATGGCTGCGCGGCGAGTCGACCGATCCGGTCGCGGAGATCGACGAAGCCATGCGCGAGGTGCTCGCGCTCTTCCCGGCACCCGGTTCCTCGCCGGACGATGGGCGCGGTACCACCGTCGTCGCGTTCCGGACCGGTCACGACCTCGACGCCCTGCTCCCCGAGCTGCGGCGCCTCGTCGAGGGCGAGCCCGGGCGGTGAGCCGGGGGCTCGGTGTGGGCGAGTGGAGTCGGCGAGCGCCGGGTGATGCCGCGCACATACGGTCGGTATGCCCTCTGGTGCGTGTTAGCTTCCGGCCGTGATTTCCCCAGCCATGGACGGATACGCGCCCGCAGACGGAGCGACAGGGCGCGGCCCGGGTGACGGTTCTCCCGGCACCCGTGACCCGCTCGGTCTGCTCGACCTGTTCGGCGAGCCCTTCGTCCGCGACCCCTATCCCTGGCTGGACCTGCTGCGGTCCGAGGCTCCCGTGCACCACGACCCGGTGACAGGGCTCTGGCTGGTCAGCCGCCACCCTGACGTGCGCCGGGTACTGCTGGACCCGGACGTCTTCCGCCCCGACAACGCCCAGTACAGCGTCACTCCCCTGCCCGTCGCCGTGCTGCGGGTCCTCGCCCGTGGCGGTTTCGCCCTGCCGCCCGCGCTCGCCAACAACGGCACCCCGACCCACCCCGGGCTGCGTCGCGTGGTCACCCGGTTCTTCCACGCGAGTCGTGTCGCGGACGCGGTACCGGTGATCGAGCGCATCGCCGACGAACTGCTCGACGAGGTGCGGTCGCGAATCGACGCCACGGGCGGCTGCGATCTGTTCACCTCGTTCGCCCAAGTACTCCCCTGCCGGGTGCTGATGGAGCTGCTCGGCATACGAGGCGTCGAACCGGCCACCCTGATCCGCTGGAGCGACGCGTCGCTGGAGTTGTTCTGGGGCAGACCCACCCTGGAACGGCAGCTGGAGCTGGCGAGCCTCGTCGTGGACTTCCATCAGTGGCTCACCGCGACCGTGCGCGGCGGCACGGCCCCGGCCGACTCGTTCATCGGGGCGCTCGCCCGTCACCGGCTGCCCGATGGCAGGCCGTTGGACGTGGGGACCGCGGTCGGCGTGTGCTTCTTCGTCTTCATCGCCGGCCAGTCCACGACCGGGCAGCTCATCACCACCGTACTGCGCCGGGCGTTGGCCGACTCCGGTGTGTGGTCGCGCGTGGCCGGGGAAGCGGGCCTGGCCGAGGCCTGGGTGGAAGAGGTTTTGCGGCGCGAGCCGCCCGTGACCACCTGGCGTCGGGTGACGGCTCGGGCCACCGAACTGAACGGGGTGGAGCTGCCGGCGGGCGCTCAGTTGCTGGTGATGCTCCTGGGCAGCGGATCCGATCCGGAGGTCTTCCCGTCCCCGGAGCGCATGTGCCCGCACCGGGAGAACGTCCGCCACCATCTGGCCTTCGGCGTCGGCCGTCACCGCTGCCCGGGCGCCTCGCTGGCACGCACGGAGGCAGCGGTCGCCCTGCGGGCCACGGCCCGCGGCCTGCCGGGTGTCCGACCGGCGGTTCGGTCCGGGGAACCGCCGATGCTCGGCCTGTTGTCGTTCCGAGCGCCCTTGGAGATGGTGGTCGCGTAACGGCCGCCCGCGTGTGGAGCCGTGCCTCACAGGGGCGCTGGGCGATGCACCGCATCGCCCGCGAGGGCATCGAGTCCTCGAGGCGGCTGGGCCACCACCGCGCGGTCGGGGATGCGAACGGTGTCGTGGTCGACAGGCCGCCGACGCCGACGCCGCCGCCACGAACACAGGCCCGGGTCCTTCCCCGACTTCGTCGGCGTCGCCGCCGCCCCCGTCCGCCACCGCCGTCCGGACATGACATGACATGGCTTCGTACGCCCGTCCGCCACGCCTTCTCTCTCCGGCCGCGGGACAGGTACGGCCCCCGCAGCGCCGCGATCCGCTGCGGCGCCGCGTCCCGCCCCGCGATGACACGATCAGACAGCGGGTCCCACACCGTCCATGAGGCCCTGGATCGCGGACAGAATGCCCTCCAGAGCGCCGGGCTCCGAGGCGAGGGCGGGCAGGGAGACGGACGGCCAGGCGTTGTACGCCTTCGACGGCAACACCTGCAGCCTCCCCGTCAGTTCGGGAACGGCCGGCAGCGACGCCGCGAACGCTGCCGCGCGCTCGTGGCCGAGGTGATCCTCCTCCGTCTCGAACCGGCAAGCTCCAGGGCCTGCAGTTCCTCACCCAGAACGAACACCGGCTGATCAGTCATCCGTTCCCCGCCCGTCTCGCACCCGACGCCCAGGACGCCTACGCCGCGCCCCGGCGAAACGTACGCGGGACAGGCGGCCTGGACCGAATCCAGGTACGGCAGGACGGTCGTGCGGGTACGATTCCGCACGCCTCGCAGAGGCAGGAGCACGCCTATCGAGGCAGGCGGCCCAGCACCACACGAAACCTCTCCCGCCCTGCCGTGACGCTCGCGTCCCACAGGCCCGAGGCGTCACCGCTCAGCGAGAGCGACTGCAGCCGTTGTTCCTCGGCGAGGAGGCCGGCACCCGACACGTTCTGGTCCAGCAACCCCATCGCGGTGAGCGCCGCATGACCGCAGGACACCGCCTCATCAGCGTCTCCCGACCCGTGGGCCGGCAGCGCATACCGCAGGCAGAGGACACCGAAGAAGGCGTAGGTATCGGCGACATCCGTCATCCCCTCCTCGTTCGGCTGCAGCTCAGGGAACCGCTCCAACCGGCGTACGCGATCGGCGGCGTCGGCGAGCGGCCGGTCGACGGACCAGAGATCCCGCACGGACTGCGCATAGAAGTCCAGGTCGGCTTCCCGCCCCGGCGTGCCTGCCCGCAGGCCCACGAACAGGGGCGCCATGCGTTCGGTGCAGGCGGAGACATACAGGCGAATCGCCTCGCCGCCCCTGTCGCGCAGCGCCTCCGCGACGGCGTCCTCCACCAGCGTCCGCACGCCCACCCTCATCCTCTTCGAACAGATCGACAGGCTACACAGCGGGATGACGGCCCCGGCTCGACGAACCTCGCACCGCGCCGACTCGCCCCGTTCGCGGCAGGAATCGAGAAGCGCGGCGCACGAAGTCGCGTCTAGCCTGCTCGGCATGGACATCACCATTCACACGACCTCTCTGCCGCACGACGACCCCGACGCGTCGCTCGCCTTCTACCGCGACGTCCTCGGCTTCGAGGTCCGCAGCGATGTCGGGCAGGGCAGGATGCGCTGGATCACGGTCGGCCCGGCCGGTCAGCCCGCCACGTCGATCCTGTTGGCCCCACCTGCCGCCGATCCCGGCATCACGGAGGAGGAACGCCGCACCATCGCCGAGATGATGGCCAAGGGCACCTACGGCTGGATCCTGCTGGCCACCCCGGACCTCGACGCCACGTTCGAGAAGGTGCAGGCCGGTGACACCGAGGTCGTCCAGGAGCCGACCGAGCAGCCGTACGGCATCCGCGACTGCGCCGTCCGCGACCCCGCGGGCAACCTGGTCCGCATCCAGGAACTGCGCTGAACCCTGCGGCTGTCGGTGCAGACGTGTCTGCCCACACCGTCGAGCGTCCGGGGTGCCCGCCGAGGCCGGTACCCCGCACGCTCGAAGACGCCGATGGTGGGGGAAGACGAACCACGAAGGGGAGGGTTCTCATGTGCAAGCCCGAATGGCGGCACGCACGCGTCCAAGCGCAGCGCCTGGACGATCTCGCGCGGCTCCGCCGCGTCCGCGACCGGATCGACAGGGAGTACGCGCAGCCGCTCAACGTGGAGGCGCTCGCTCGCGACGCACACATGTCCGCCGGGCACCTGAGTCGGCAGTTCCGGGCCGCCTACGGTGAGTCGCCGTACGCGTATCTGATGACGCGTCGCATCGAGCGGGCGACTGCGCTGCTGCGGCGGGGTGATCTCAGCGTCACCGAGGTCTGCTTCGCGGTCGGCTGCGCGTCGCTGGGGACGTTCACCACCCGCTTCACCGAGCTGGTCGGCATACCTCCCGGGGCCTTCCGACGCCAGGCGGCAGATGCTGTCTCCGACGTTGCCGAGGCCTCGGGTACGTCCCACGGCGCGGGCCCGGCGATCACGGTGGAGGGGATGCCCGCGTGCGTGGCCAAGCAAGTGGCGAGACCGGTCAGGAATCGAGAAGCCCAGGCCACCGCCCGGCCTCTAGCGTGAGGGACATGGCAACCACCGCTTCCCTCGCAGCCCGCACCATCCTCGCGTCCGTCACTCTTGAAGTGGCCGACCCCGATGCCGCCCGCCGCTTCTACGGCGCCTTCGGCGTGGACACGTACATACGCCTGCGGGAGTCCGTGGCGCACTCGGCGGGATTTCGCGGCTTCACCCTGGCGCTCACGGTGTCCGGGCCGGCCACCGTCGACGGCTTCGTCGCCGCCGCCGTGGACGCCGGTGCGGCGGTACTGAAGCCCGCCACGAAGTCGATGTGGGGTTACGGCGGCGTCGTCCAGGCCCCGGACGGGACGATCTGGAAGATCGCGACCTCGGCGAAGAAGGACGCCGGCCCCGCCACCCGCGAGATCGACGAGGTCGTTCTGCTGCTCGGTGTCGAGGACGTCAAGGCCACCAAGCAGTTCTACGTGGGCCGGGGCCTGACCGTGGCCAGGAGCTTCGGCGCCAAGTACGTCGAGTTCGCCCCCGGTCCGTCCAGCCCCGTCAAGCCGGCGCTGTACAAGCGCCGCGCGCTGGCCAAGGACCTGGGCGTCCCCGTGGACGGCACCGGCTCGCACCGCATCGTCCTCGGCGGCACCGCCGACGCCTTCACCGACCCGGACGGCTTCGCCTGGGAGGCCGCCGCGCCGCCCGCCCCCACACCGTCCTGACGTCCGATCTCCGACGGCACCACATGACCGCGCCGTCGGAGACAGTGTCGGACCGGCTGCGGGACCGGGCCAGATGACTGTCGCGGGCGAATGGCCCCGATCAGCATCCTCCCAGTGCCCGTGGTGTGGCCACACCGGCTCGCTACCGTCGATCCGATCGGACCGCTGCTCGCGGACACTCGGTCCCGCCCCGGAACCAAGATCGATTGTCAGTGGTGGGTGAGAGAGTAGAAGCAATCGGGTCGGAACGAGGGGGAGCCACCATGTCCGGAAGCCAGAACTACATCAATCACGTCGCTCTTGTGCTGGACGCCAGCTCGTCCATGTCACATCTGAGCAGCAAGGTCGTGGAAGTCGCCGACCAGCAGATCGCCTACCTCGCCCGTCGGTCGGGGGAGTTGGACCAGGAAACCCGCGTCACGGTCTACGTCTTCGCGGACAAGGTCGAGTGCGTCATCTATGACAAGGACGTGCTGCGGATGCCGTCCTTGAAGCAGCTGTATCGGACCGGCGGGATGACCGCCCTGCTGGCGGCGGCGCTGAAGTCGCAGGGGGAGCTGGCGCAGACGGCTCAACTGTACGGCGACCACAGCTTCCTGACGTTCGTCCTGACCGACGGCCAGGAGAACGCGAGCCATCGCTGCCCGGATGTCACTACCAGGGCTCCCCGTGACCTGGTCAAGGCCGTGTCCGAGATGATCGCGACACAGCAGGACAACTGGACGCTGGCCGTCCTGGTGCCGGACCAGATGGGCAAGCGCGAAGCCATGCAGTGCGGTTTCCCGAAGGACAACATCGCCATCTGGGACGCCACGAGCACCCAGGGGCTGGAGGAAGCCGGACAGGTCATCCGGCAGGCCACCGAGAACTTCATGGTGGGCCGTACCCAGGGCATCCGAGGATCGCGGGCCGTGTTCTCCACCGGTGCGGAGGCGGTCAACAAGGACACCATAGAGGCGGCCGGGCTCACCCCGGTGGACCCCTCGCAGTACCAGCTGATCCCGGTGGCCCGCGACGCGGCGATCCGGGACTGGGTCGTCGAGTGCGGGCACGCCTACCGCACCGGTGGTGCGTTCTACCAACTGAGCAAGTCGGAGAAGGTCCAGGCGAGGAAGCAGATCGCGGTGCTGGAGAAGAAGACGGACCGGGTGTACACAGGGCCGGAGGCCCGAGCCCTGCTCGGCCTGCCGAACACGGAAGTCCGCGTCAAGCCGGACCACAACGACGACTTCACGATCTTCGTGCAGAGCACCAGTGTGAACCGCAAGCTCGTACCGAACACGCGCCTGCTGCTGATGCTCTGACGCACTGCCGGCTTCGGCGCCGCGAGGCCCGGCTCTGTACCCGGCCAAGAGCACATGACGTAAAGAGTTGGACGGCGTCAGGTGGCGGCTTGTAGCTTGAGTCGACTGTGACGCCGTCCGAGGAGGTGAGACCCATGAACGCTGTATCGCTGTGGGTGCTCCCCCTTGCCGTCATGGTCGGGCGATCGACGTAGGTGTCGCCGGGAGTGCCTCGACAACCAGGCACTCCCGAAAGGCAACACCTATGAACTCTCCGCAGTTCACCACCGAGCCGTCGCCGAACGGTACGGCCGAGCACGACCACACCGAGGGCGACTCCCCCGGACTGCGTGGGCCGGCCTCAGGCGCCGGTCGCGCGCCCTTCGCGTACGACGTGATCATCGCCGGGTGCGGGCCGACCGGCGCGATGCTGGCCGCCGAACTGCGGCTGCACGATGTGCGGGTCCTCGTTGTGGAGAGGGAAACCGAGCCCGTTTCGTTCGTCCGCATCGTCGGTCTGCACATCCGCAGCCTTGAGCTGATGGCCATGCGCGGCCTGCTGGACCGCATACGCCGGCACGGGAGACAGCGCCCGGCGGCCGGGTTCTTCGCCGGCATAGACAAACCGGCGCCCCAGGGCCTGGATTCCGCGCACGCCTTTCTGCTGGGCATCCCGCAGCCGGTCATCGTTCAGCTACTCGAAGATCACGCGACCCAGCTGGGTGCGCACGTCCGTCGCGGTTGTGCGGTGGTCGATTTCGAGCAGGACGAGGAGGGTGTGACCGTCGAGCTGTCCGACGGCGAACAGCTTCGCTCGCGCCATCTCGTGGGCTGCGACGGCGGGCGCAGTACGGTGCGCAAACTGCTCGGCGTCGGCTTCCCCGGCGAGGCCTCTCGGACCGAGACGCTGATGGGCGAGATGGAAGTGGGTGTGCCGCAGGAGGAGATCGCCGCCACGGTGACCGAGATCGGCAAGACCGACAAGCGATTCTGGCTCAGGCCCTTCGGCGGAGGGGCATACAGCGTCGTAGTCCCGGCTGCGGGGGTCAGCGACCGTGCGGAACCGCCCACCCTTGAGGACTTCAGGCAACAGTTGCGCGCCATCGCCGGAACCGACTTCGGTGTGCACTCCCCGCGCTGGCTGTCCCGCTTCGGGGACGCCACCCGGCTGGCCGAGCGTTATCGGGTCGGGCGGGTGCTGCTGGCCGGCGACGCGGCACACATCCATCCGCCCACCGGCGGTCAGGGCCTCAACCTGGGCGTTCAGGACGCGGTCAACCTCGGCTGGAAGCTGGCCGCACAGATCCGCGGCTGGGCGCCGGAATCACTGCTGGACACCTACCACGCCGAACGCCATCCGGTCGCCGAGGACGTGCTGGACAACACCCGCGCCCAGATGGAACTGCACTCCACCGAACCGGGCCCACAGGCCCTCCGCAGACTGCTCACCGAACTCATGGACTTCGACGAGGTGAACCGCCGTCTGATCGAGAAGATCACCGCGATCGGGATCCGCTACGACTTCGGCGAAGGCCCCGATCTGCTCGGCCGCCGCCTGCGTGACATCGACGTGGAACAGGGCCGCCTCTACGGTCTGCTGCATCGTGGTCGCGGCCTGCTGCTGGACCGCACCGAACGTCTGACTGTCGGCGGCTGGTCGGACAGGGTCGATCACCTCGCGGATCCCACCGCGGCGCTGGATGCTCCGTGCGTCCTGCTGCGTCCCGACGGCCATGTCGCCTGGGTCGGCGACCGTCAACAGGACCTGGACGATCACCTCTCCCGCTGGTTCGGCAAACCGACCGCGTAGATCGTCCGTCCGGCGGCGGCTTCGTGAACCGCCCTTCGGGGCGGGCCCACGAAGCCGCGGGCCGAGTCGTGGCAGCCAGGGCAGAAGCCGACCGACGTGGTCCCTTGTCCGCGATCTCGGTTTGGGCGAGCCTCATCGCCGAGCCTGCTCAGGCACCGAGCGCTCCGACTCGTTGATCTTCCCGAAGGGGACGTGCACGCTCGGCGTGCTGCGGGCCGTGCCGGTCAGGTGGCCGACCTGGTCGTCGAAGAAGATGTGGGGCCTGAGGACCTCCATGATCGTGCTCTTGTCTATGCCGCCGAGGAAGAAGGCGTCGTTGACGGTCACGCCCCAGTTCTGCAAGCTGCGCACCGCGCGCTCGTGAGCCGGTGCGTCGCGGGCGGTGACCAGGGAGACGTGGACGCGAATCCTGTAGCCGGCGTCGGCTGCCCGCCGTTCTTCCTCGCGCCGCTGGAGCCGGTTGACGCCTGCGAGGAAGTCACGCAGGGGGCCCGGGTCGTGCGGGGTGGCGGCGTTCGTCGTCTCGTGCGAGCGGAAGCCCTCGATGCCGTCGGCCTGGTAGACCTGTTCCGAAGCGTCGTCGGCGAGAACTCCGTCGAAGTCGAAGGCGATCCGCAGGTCCTGGTCATCGTCCTCGTCGGCCACGGCCGGGCCGAGCACGCGGCCGGCGGGCAGACCGAGCGCGACGGCCTCGCGGACGTCGTCCTCGTTCGCGGACAGGAACAGGGACATGTTCAGGGCGGGCATGAAGCGGTAGGGCGAGCGGCCCTGCATGAAGATGGCCCGGCTGATCGGCAGACCGTGGCGCTGGATCGACCGCATGACCCGCAGCCCGGTCTCGGGATCGTTGCGGGACAGGATGATGACCTCGACCAGAGGGTCGTCCGGTGAGAGGTGGTTCAGGGACAGCAGCCTGCGGATGAAAGGGAAGGCGACCCCTTTTTCCAGCGTGTCGTCCAGGTGCTCCTCCTGGTAGCCGCGGTAGTCCTCCTCCCCCTGATCACGGAAGACGGCATCCGCCTCCGCCAGGTCGAACAGTGCGCTGGAGGCGACACCGACGACCAGGCGGTTCTCGAGTTCGTAGACGGCCACGGCATCCTCCCCGGCTGTACATCGCACGCAGGCTCCGATCATGGCATGTCGGGCTCGCCACGACGGCGGCCGGCGCCGTTTCACGCCCCTACGGGGCAGGGGTGTACCTGTGCCTCCGAGCCCGGCGGGCAAACGTCTCGGGCGGTGTTGTCGTCGTCAGTGACACGGCGTCACCACCGCCGATTCGTCCGCCCGTCCGGGATGTCGCAGCCGGGCGTGCGGCCCGCGTCGCGCGACCTCAGGCCGAGTTTCAAGAGGTTGCGGGCCGGACCAGTCGCTCGTCCGGGATGACCGCGACGCCGACGATCTCGATCAGCGCCTCCGGCTGCCACAGCGCCGTCGTGCCGATGCCGGCCATCGCGGGATAGACCGGCCCGGCCAGCTCACGCCACACCTTGCCGATCTCCTTCCCGTGCGCCTGGTAGTCGGGGATATCGGTCAGGTAGAGCGTGATGCTCACCAGGTCCTGCGGGATGCCGCCCGCCTCCGACAGTGTGGCGAGGACGTTGGCGAATGCCTGCCGGAACTGTTCCACGATGCCGCCGGGGACGATCTTCATGTCCGGGTCGAGGGCGGTCTGGCCGCCCAGGTGGAGCGTGTTGCCGCTGAGCGTCCCGTGCGAGTAGCCGCTGGGCGTGGGCAGGGACGCGGGGTTGATCGGGACCGGGGCCGAGTGGGTCGCCATGGAGAGCTCCTGCGGGACGGTGCCGGGGCTGGCTGTCTGCCGCCTCACCGTAGCATCTATTGACAGAGGTCTGACGCTCGTAGAAATAATGAAATACCCCGAGGGTCGGCGAACGGCCAGGAGAGGGAACACCCATGCGTCTTTCGACCGTCTCCCATGCGGCGGGCACGACCGCCGCCGTCCTCCATGGAGACACCTGGCGAGCGCTCCCGGCAGCCGACCTGTCGGCCCTGCTGACAGTCACGCCACCCCGGCAAGTGGCGGATCTGGCCGGTGAAGCGCTCGTCGACGCCGTACCGGTGCTGCCGCTCCCCGCTCCGGGCAAGGTGGTCTGCTGCGGGCTGAACTACGCCGATCACATCCGGGAGACGGGCCGGGAGCTGCCCGCGTACCCCACGCTCTTTCCCAAGTACGCCGACACCCTCACCGGTCCCGATGCCGAGGTCGTGCTGCCGAGGGGCCTCCAGGTCGACTGGGAGGCCGAACTCGCCGTCGTGGTCGGCGCGACCCTGCGCCGGGCGGACCGGGAGACCGCGCTCGCCGGGATCGCCGGCTACACGGTGGCGAACGACATGTCCGTCCGCGACTGGCAGTACCGCACCCCGGAGTGGTTCCAGGGCAAGGCATGGGACGCGTCCACTCCCCTCGGTCCCGTGGTCGTGACGCCGGACGAGATCGAGCCCACCGCGGGCCTGGAGGTGATCTGCCGGGTCAACGGCGAGCAGGTGCAGCGTGACAGCACCAAGACGCTGGTGTTCGACGCCGCCGACCTGCTCGCGTACATCTCCACCTTCACCGTGCTGCGCCCCGGCGACCTCGTGCTCACCGGCACGCCCGGCGGCGTCGGGGTGGCCCGGACGCCCCAGCGCTTCCTCTCCGACGGAGACGTCGTGGAGACCGAGATCGCCGGCATCGGCACGCTGCGCAACACCGTGCGCCTCACCGACTGACGGCGTCCCCCTCCCCTCCCCCGCGATCCGCTCCTCGCCCCCGCCCCTCGCCCCGCAGCCGCAGCCGCAGCCGCAGCCGCAGCCGCAGCCGACCAGGAGACCTCATGAACCCCGATCCCGATCAGTACGTTCCAGGTCATCACACCCCCGGTCAGTCCGCCCAGGGCCAGTACGTCCTGGACGGGGACGACTCGATGTACGCCACCGCGAGCGGCCTGGTCGTCCCGGTCGTCACGCGGGCCGGTGCGGAGCCCGGGGACACCGGGCAGTCCGCCGGGGCCACCCGGATCTCGGGGGTCAGCATCCAGCACACCCCGGCGACCCGGATCTGGTTCGGCAAGGTCCACAACGATGGCGGCTACCGGTCCGTGCCCCACCACCACGGTGAGGCCGAGACCGGCGGCTACGTGCTCTCCGGCCGGGCGCGGATCTACTTCGGCGCGAAGTTCGAGGACTACATCGACATGTCGGAGGGCGACTGGGTCTTCGTGCCGCCGTTCCTGCCGCACGTGGAGTGCAATCTCGACCGCAACAGGCCACTGACCTGGATGACGACCCGGACACCGGAGAACATCGTGGTCAATCTCCCCCAGGTCGAGGACACGGACCTGCGCGACTGGACGGACCGGCCCTGATGACCGACACCACCTCAGACATCTTCACGGCCGCCGTCACCCTGACCCCGGCCGAGGCCGAGCGCTTCGACCTCGCCTTCACCGCGGTCACCCAGCCCTGCCCATGGCCCAAGGCGTACGGGGGCGACCTCGTCGCCGCAGCCGCAGCGGCCGCGATGAGGTCCGTCGACGACGGCAAGACGCTGCACTCCATGCACTCCTACTTCATGCGCCCCGCCGACATCGGCGCCGACGTGCGCTACGAGGTCGAGCTGCTGCGCGACGGCCGCGGATACGCGACCCGGCAGGTGCGTGGCTACCAGAACGGCAAACCCCTCTACGTCTGCCTGGCCAACTTCGCGGCCGGCGAGCCCGGCGGAAGCCACACCTGCGCCGTCCCCGACTGGCTGGGCTCGGACCTGCCCGATCCCGAGGAACTGCCCAGCTCCGCGGAATGCCTCGCGGGGCGGACCGGCGGGACGATGACCGAGGCCTCGCAGGGCTACTGGTCGGAGGGCCGGGGCTTCGACATGCGTCATGTGCCGGGCCCGGTCTACCTCGACATCGAGGGTGCCCGGGAGCCGCACCAGGCGGTCTGGGTCAAGCCGTTCGACGCGCTCCGGCCGGTCGACGGGCTCACCGACGGCCAGCGCGACGCGGCTGCCCTCGCCTACGTCTGCGACTACACCATCCTGGAGCCCGTGCTGCGCGTCCTCGGCCTGCCCTGGGCCCAAGAAGGCCTGGTCACGGCGAGTCTCGACCACGCGATGTGGTTCCACCGCGCTCCGCGTCCGGGTGTGACGGACGGCTGGCTGCTCTACACCCAGCAGGCGGTCGCGGCGGACGGCGGCCGCGGGCTGGGCTCCGGCCGGTTCTTCACCCCGGACGGCACCCATCTGGCGACGGTCGTCCAGGAGGGAATGATCCGTGCCTCCGAGGGGAGGCCGGCATGACCCTCTCCCCCTCGGGACACGTCGACACCTTCGCCCGTGACCACCTCCCCGGACCCGGGCAATGGCCGGTGCTGGAGTTCACGACCGACCTGCTCCAGTACCCCGAACGCCTCAACGCCGCCGTCGAGTTGATCGACCGTCCGGCCGCCGCCTTCGGGCCCGACCGGCCCGCGCTGCGTACACCCGAGGGTGAGGTCTGGAGCTACGGCGAGCTGCGGCTGCGGGCCGCCCAGGTCGCCCAGGTGCTCACCGAGGATCTCGGTCTGGTGCCCGGCAACCGGGTGCTGCTGCGCTCCCCCAACACCCCCTGGGCCGTCGCCGCCTGGCTGGGCGTGCTCAGAGCGGGCGGGATAGCCGTCGCCACCATGGCCGCGCTGCGGGCCCGTGAGCTGGCGCCGATCGTGGCGAAGACGCGGCCGGCCGTCGCGCTGGTCGACCACCGCTTCCTCGACGACGTGTTCGCGGTACGGGACACCGTCGCGCCGAAGCTGGTCGTCGTACCGTACGGCGGCGACGCGGCCGACGACCTGAGCGAGCGGGCCGGGCGGAAGCCGGGGCGGTTCGCGGCGGTCGACACCGCCGCCGACGACGTCGCGCTGTTCGGGCCGACCTCGGGCACCACCGGCGTCCCGAAGATCACCACCCATTTCCACCGCGACATCCTGTCGATCGACAACACCTTCGGCAAGAACACGCTCCGGCTGCGATCCGACGACCTGGTGGCGTGCACCGCACCGCTCGCCTTCACCTTCGGCCTCGGCATGCTGGTCGTGTTCGCCCTGCGGGCGGGTGCCTGCGCCTACCTCACCGAGCCCGTGGCGCCGCCGCGGCTCGCCGACCTCGTGGCCGAGCACGGGGTGACCGTCCTGGCCACCGCCCCGACCGCGTACAAGCAGATCGTCACGGCCGGGAAGGTGACACGGCTGGCGGGACTGCGCCGCGCGATCAGCGCGGGAGAGCACATCCCGCGGGGCCTGTGGGAGGAACTGCGCGACCGGCTCGGCATCAAGGTCATCGACGGGATCGGTGCCACCGAGATGCTGCACATCTTCATCTCGGCGGACGGCGACGACATCCGCCCCGGTGCGACCGGCAGACCCGTGCCGGGCTACCGCGCGGCGATCCTCGGACCCGACGGCGAGGAGCTGGGCCCGGGCGCCGAGGGCCTGCTCGGGGTGATCGGCCCGGTGGGCTGCCGCTACCTCGACGACGAACGCCAGGCCGGTTACGTCGTCAACGGCTGGAACGTCACCGGCGACACCTTCCTCCGCGACGAGGACGGCTACTTCTGGTACCGGGCGCGCAACGACAGCCTGATCGTGTCGTCGGGCTACAACATCGCCGGCCCCGAGGTCGAGGCCGCCATCGACACCCATCCGGACGTCGTCGAAGCGGCGGTCGTCGGCGCGCCCGACGCCGAACGCGGCGCGATCGTCTGCGCGTTCGTCGTGCTGCGCGAGGGAGTCGTCGGTGACGCCGGGCGGGCCAAGGACATCCAGGACCACGTCAAACAGCAGATCGCGCCGTACAAGTACCCGCGCGAGGTGCGCTTCGTCGAAGCGCTGCCGCGCAATCCCAGCGGCAAACTGCAGCATTTCAAGCTCCGTCGGCTCCTGGAGGAGCAAGCATGAGGATCGCCATCGTCGGCGGCGGCCCCGGGGGCCTGTACTTCGCCGCGCTGATGAAGCAGCTCGACCCGGCGCACGAGGTCACCGTCTGGGAGCGCAACGCGCCCGACGACACCTTCGGGTTCGGGGTGGTCTTCTCCGACGAGACGTTGGGCGGCATCGACAACGCCGACGAAACCGTCCACGCCGCGATGGAGAGCCGGTTCGCCCGCTGGACGGACATCGACATCGAGTTCCACGGCCACCGCTTCACCGTCGGCGGCCAGGGTTTCGCGGCGATGAGCCGCAAGGAGCTGCTGCAGATCCTGCAGCGGCGGGCCGCCGGTCTCGACGTCACCGTCCACTACCGGACCGAGGCGCCGGACGTGGACGAACTGCGGGCCTCCCACGACCTGGTGCTGGCCGCCGACGGCCTCAACTCCGCCGTCCGCACGAAGTACGCCGACGTCTTCCGGCCGTCGCTGGACACGCGGCGCAACAAGTACATCTGGCTGGGCACCGATCTGGTCTTCGAGGCGTTCCAGTTCTTCGTCAAGGAGACGCGGTGGGGCACCATGCAGATCCACGGCTACCCGTTCTCCGACACGGGCTCGACCTTCATCGTCGAGATGCACGAGGACGTCTGGCGGCGCGCCGGCTTCGGCCGGACCGGGGACCAGGTGTTCGCGCCGGGTGTCTCCGACGACCACGCGGTCGCGAGGATCGGGGAGATCTTCGCCGACGAGCTGAAGGGCCACCGGGTCCTCACCAACAACTCCAAGTGGCTGAACTTCACGACGGTCCGCAACGAGCGCTGGTACGACGGCAACGTGGTCCTGCTCGGCGACGCCGCCCACACCGCCCACTTCTCGATCGGTTCGGGCACCAAGCTGGCCATGGAGGACGCGCTCGCCCTGGCGGCCTGCCTGCACGAGCATCCGACGGTGGCCGAGTCGCTCGCCGCCTACCAGAGCGAACGCAAGCCCGTCGTCGAGTCGACCCAGCGGGCCGCCCAGGCGTCGTTGGAGTGGTTCGAGAACATCGGTATGTACGCCGGTCAGGAGCCGGCGCAGTTCGTCTTCAACCTGCTCACCCGCTCGCGGCGCATCACCTTCGACAACCTCAGGGAACGCGACGGCGAGTTCGCCGCGCTGATGGAGGCCGAGTTCGCCAGGCACCAGCGGGCGCCCACGGTGGCCCCGGCGATGTTCCAGCCGGTCCGGATCGGTCCGCTCGAACTGAAGAACCGCGTGATCGTCTCCCCGATGGACATGTACTCCTGCGACTCCGGCGTCCCCGGTGACTTCCATCTGGTGCATCTGGGCTCCAAGGCGCTGGGCGGGGCCGGTCTGGTGATGAGCGAGATGGTCTGTGTGTCGCCGGAGGGTCGGATCACCCCGGGCTGCCCGGGGTTGTGGACGGACGAGCAGCGCGACGCCTGGCGCCGGGTCACCGGCTTCGTGCACGAGCGCACGAGCGGGAGGATCGGCCTGCAGCTCGGCCACTCGGGCCGCAAGGGCTCGACCAGACTCATGTGGGAGGGCATCGACCAGCCGCTGGACGAGGGCAACTGGGAGGTGATCGGCCCCTCGGCGCTGCCGTACGGCGCCGGCTGCCACGTCCCCCGGGAAGCCACCCGCGCGGACCTGGACAAGGTGGTCGCGGACTTCACCGGTGCCGCCCTGCGCGGGGTGGAGGCGGGCTTCGACCTCATCGAGGTGCACGCCGCCCACGGCTACCTGCTCTCCTCCTTCCTCTCCCCCGTCGCCAACAGGCGCACCGACGAGTACGGCGGCTCCCTGGAGAACCGGCTGCGCTTCCCCCTGGAGGTCTTCGACGCGGTGCGCCGCGCCGTCCCGTCCGCCGTCCCGGTCACGGTCCGCATCTCGGCGACCGACTGGATGCCGGACGGCAACACCGAGGACGACGCCGTGGACATCGCGCGCGCGTTCATCGAGCACGGTGCGGCCGCCATCGACGTCTCCTCCGGTCAGGTCTCCCAGGACGAGAAGCCGGCCTACGGCCGCTCCTACCAGACGCCGTTCGCCGACAAGATCCGGCATCTGGTGGCCGCGCCGGCCGGGGTGCCGGTGATCGCGGTCGGTGCCATCTCCTCGTACGACGACGTGAACTCGATCCTGCTCGCCGGACGGGCCGACATGTGCGCCCTGGGACGCACCCATCTCTACAACCCGCAGTGGACCTTGCAGGCCGCCGCGGAGCAGGAGTACGCAGGGTCCGGCGCGCAGTGGCCGGTGCAGTGGTCGGCGGGCAGCCGCAGACCGCCCTCCTCCCGCACCGACAAGATCTCGCCGCGTCTGTCGCTGTTGCGGGCGGGAGCCGCCGAGGACGTGCACCTGCGGTGGACCGCCGCTTCCGACGCGGCGTCCACGTGATCGCCTCTCCCGGCGCCGAGAACCCGGTCGGCGTGCACCGCACACGGATCGAGTGGATCGACACCGACGCGGCCGGCATCTACCACAACAGCACGGTCGTACGGTTCGTTGAGGCCGCGGAGGCCTCGCTCATGCGGGAGCTCGGCCTGCACGGCTACTTCCCGGTCGCACCGCGCGTGCGCTACGAGGTGGACTTCGACGCGCCGCTCTTCTTCGGACAGGACGTGTGCACGGTCGTGGAACCGGTGCGGGTCGGCACCAGTTCGATGACCTTCGTCTTCGAGGTCTGGGGCGAGGAGTTCCGCGGCCGTCCGCGCGGCCGGGCCGCACGCGGCCGTTATGTGACCGTCCATATCGGCGGGGACCACCGCGAGGGTGCCGCGAGTGCCCCGTGGCCCGAGGAGTGGGTCGCCGCGCTGACCGGGCCGGTCCGGTCGTCGGATGCCCGTCCGGCATACTCACTGGAATGAGTACGATCAAAGGCGACCGGCCCACAGCGGCCGGGCGTCGTTCCCGGACAGTGCTCGTGAGCTTCCTCGGCGCCATCGTCCGCAAGATGGGCAACTGGATGCCCATCGCCGGCACAGTCGAACTGTTGACCGGGCTGGGTCTGGACGCGCCCAGCGTCCGGACGGCGGTCTTCCGGCTCAAGAAGCGCGGCTGGCTGGAGTCGGAGAGCCGCGCGGGGATGCGCGGCTACACACTGACGCCGACCGCGCTGGAGGCACTCGCCGCGGGTGACGAGATCATCTGGCACGCCCGGCAGCCGGCCGATCTCGGGGACGGCTGGTGCTTCGTGAACTTCTCCGTCCCCGAGTCCGCTCGTGCCCTGCGACACCAGCTGACCGCGCACCTCACCTCGCTCGGTTTCGGCAACATCGGATCGGCGGTCTGGATCGCGCCGGCGCGGATGCTCCCGGCCGCGCAGCGCGCCATCGCCGAACTGGACCTCACTGAGCAGTGCGCCGTCTTCGTCGGCGACTACGTCGCCGGGCAGAACCTGACGGCCATGGTCCGGGGCGGCTGGGACCTCGACGAGATCGACCGGCGCTACCGCGAGTTCATCGGCGAGTACGACGGGGAGGCGGACCTCCTCGGCGAGGCCGCGGTCATCGACGGGCAGCACGCCTTCGTCACCTACCTCGCCGTCATCGACCACTGGCGCAAACTGCCCTTCCGCGACCCCGGGCTGCCGCGCGAGGTGCTCGCCGAGGACTGGAGCGGCCCGGCCGCCGTCCGGCTCTTCGAGCGGATGGTCACCCTCCTGGAGGGCAGGGCGCTGGCCCACGCCGCTCCCTACTGGTCCACACAGCCGAAGGCGGCCGAGCGGGCGGACGACACCAGGGCGCTTCAGCGCAGCTCCTGATCGTCCTGCGGTCCCGCAGCGCGGGGCACGCGGGCCGGGCGTGAGTCGTCGGTGACTCATTTCCGGTAATGCGCAAGCGAGTTCGACCGACACAGGCAACCCACAGGTCCCGTTTCACCTCCTTCGTGGCGTGAGGCGCTCCCGGTACGTACGGGGCGCCCGCGCTCGAAGCGTGAGGAGGGACCCTTGATCCGTACCCGGCGAACGGGTGTCATCGCCGTTGCCGTGCTCGCGGCACTGGCGGGATCACCCGGATCGGCCCAGGCCCAACAGCCGCCCGGCGCCCCGGCGGCGGTATCGGCCGCGTCGGACGACGACCTGCCGAAGGGCTGGAGTGTCACCGGCCAAGGAGTGGTACGGAAGCTGGTCTGGCGGTCCGGGCAGAACGTGCCCATGGGGGACGCCCGGGTCGAGTTCCACGCCGGAGGCCGGCTGCTCGGCGTCCCGAAGGCGGCCAAGGACGGGCGTACGTTCCGGCTCGCGCTCGACCAGGACACCCCGCTGAAGGACCTCAGGGTCATGGCGGCCGGACGCCGACTGGACGCGGCGGCCGGCGACTCCGGCGGGAGCGAGGACCGTTCGCCGGACACGGCGCGGCCCTCGGCACAGCCGCCGGCGAACTCCGTCGACCCCGGCAGGCCCGGCGCCTACCGCACGGTCTCCGGCGAGTACGACCTTCCCCCCGTGCGGTTGCCCGGATTCCCCGAGCCCGTCGAGATGCGGGCCGTCGTCGTCGCGCCGAAGGGCGCCACCGGCAAGCGGCCGCTCGCGCTGTTCCTGCACGGCCGGCACAGCACCTGCTACAAGCCGGGCGGCGAGGACGTCACCGGTGAATGGCCCTGCCCGGCCGGGCAGAAGGCGATTCCCAGCCACAAGGGTTATCTGCGGGACCAGAAACTGCTGGCGTCCCAGGGCTATATGACGGTGTCGATCTCGGCGAACGGGATCAACGGCCAGGACTGGCAGGCCGAGGACGGCGGCGCGCAGGCCCGTTCCTCGCTGGTGCGGCAACACCTCGCGCGCTGGGCCGGCTGGAGCGCCGACCGGGACGACGCCCCGCCCGTGGTGCGCGACGCGCCCACGGCCGACCTCTCCCGCGTCCTGCTCGTCGGTCACTCGCGCGGCGGCGAGGGAGTCGACCGGGCCGCGATGGACAGCCTCTACCCGGCGCCCGCCGCGCAGGACGGCTACCGCGGCCCGGTCCGCTGGAAGATCCGCGGCACCGTGCTCATCGGACCCACGATCTTCGGCCAGAACCCCGTGCCCGACGTCCCGTCCGCGACCATCCTGCCCGGTTGTGACGGCGACGTCTCCGACCTCCAGGGCCAGGTGTACGTGGACGGCACGCGCGGCGTCAGCAAGGGCAAGGCCCTGCACAGCGCCGTGTACATGGTCGGCGCCAACCACAACTTCTTCAACACCGAGTGGACGCCGGGCCAGGCCGAGGCGCCCGCCTCCGACGACTTCTCGGACGACCCCGAGAGCGGCGAACGGGACGCGGTGTGCTCCCCGGGCGCCCGTACCCGGCTCACCGCCGACCAGCAGCACAAGGCCGGCGCCACCTACATAGCCGCGGCGGCCCGGCTGTTCGTTGCGGGCGACGACCGGGTACGCCCGCTGCTGGACGGCTCGGACCGGCGCGCCCCGTCGGCCGACCCGGCCCGGGTGCTGACCCACGCCGTCGGCGCCCGCCGCACCGGCGGATTCCTGCCCGACGGCGGGGTGAAGGTGACCGGCGCAGGCAGGCTGTGCGCGGCGGTCGACCCCGCCCCGGCCAGGGCCTGCCTGGGCAAGGGCGTCCGAGGGGCGTCCCCGCACTTCGCCTGGTGGCAGACGGAGAAGGAGGCGGGCCGCAGCGCCGTCGCACTGAAGTGGTCCGCGGCGGGCAGGGCGACGAAGGTCACGCCGGCCGCACCGCTCTCCCTGACCGGCGCCAAGGACCTGGCGCTGCGGGTGATCGTGCCGCCGAACACCGCCGGTACCAAGCTGGACGTGTCCCTGACCGACTCCGCCGGCCGCCGGGCCGACCTCGGTCGGGTGAAGGTCGCGGGGCTGCCCGGCACCGAGCGCACCGCTTCGTACTGGGCGCGCGAGGTACGGATCCCGCTGACCGCCGCCACCCGTGGCCGGTTCGACCTCAAGCACGTCAAGTCCCTGGAGCTGACCCCGCGTTCGCGGTCCGGGCGAGCCTGGATGATGGATGCCTGGGGCTGGTCACCGGGTACTCCGGCGGTCACCGCCGCCGCCCTTCCGCGCGTCGACATCGGCCGGCTCACGGTGAAGGAGGGCGACTCCGGCACCCGCACGTACCAGATCCCGGTCAAGGTCACCGGCCACGGCAGCGGCAAGGTCCGCTTCTCGGTCCTGGACCCGGACACCGGCCGCGCCGTGGACAAGCTGGTCACGGTACGGCCTGGGGCAAGCCCGATCAAGGTGCCGGTCGTGGTGGAGGGCGACACCCGCTTCGGTTACGAGCAGAGCCAGGATCTGGTCGCCAAGGCCGTGCGCGGCGCGGTCGTCGGCTCGTACCTGGGCGGCGTCACCGCGGTGAACGACGACCCCGAGCCCGAGATGACGCTGACGCCGGTCGTGGACCGGGTGACCGAGGGCGGAAAGCTGACCTGGCGTGTGTCGCTCTCGGCGCCGGCCGAGGTGGAGCTCGTGCGGGATCTGCGGGTGCTGCCGGTCACCGAAGGAGTCGAGTTGTCCACCAAGGACGTGGATCCGCGGTGGTTGAGGGACAACACCGGTGAGGGGCCCGATCCCGAGCGCCCGCTGTCGCAGGCGGGCCTGTGGCTGTTGACCGACATCCCCGCCGGGAGCACGACCGGCGACATCACGGTGCCCACGGTGAGGGACAGGGTGACCGAACCGGCCGAGTCGTTGCGCCTGGCGCTGACCGGCGAGGACGGCGAGCCCGTGCCCGGCGGGCCGGTGGTGACGGGGACGGTCGTGGACGCGCCGTAGGCCACATGCCCGCGACGTGGAGGGGGGCACGGACCGAGGGGGCACGGACCGAGGAATCGGTCCGTGCCCCCTGCCGTGCCGAGACCGTGCCTCGGGTGAGGACGCGGGTACGGATACAGATGCGGGGACGGTTGCACGGGCGGCGTTCAGTGGCCCCGGAAGACCGGAGCGCGCCGTTCGAGGAAGGCCTCGACGGCCTCGCGGTGGTCGGCGGTGGAGCCGAGCCGCCGCTGCACGACGGACTCGCGGTCCAGCGCGGCCGGCAGGCTCGCTGCGGCCGCAGACCGCAGCAACGCCTTGGTCTCCCGGTGGGCCGCGGTGGGCCCGGCGGCCAGCGCACGGGCCACGGCCAGCCCCTCGGCGGCGGCCGAGCCGTCCGCCACCACGCGGTGCACGAGGCCCCATTGCTCCGCGTCCCGCGCGGAGAACGCGTCTCCGAGGAGCATGAGCCCGGCCGCCCGTGACGGGCCCAGCTGGCGGGCGAGGGCGCGGGCGACACCGGAGTCGGAGGCCAGGGCGACACCGGTGAAGGCGGTGGCGAACCGGGCGCTCTCGGCGGCGACCCGCAGGTCGGCACAGAGCGCGATGCCGAGGCCGGCCCCGACGCAGGCGCCCTCGACGGCGGCGACCACCGGGACGGGCAGCGCCTGCAGTTCCTTGACCAGCGGGTTGTAGTGCTCGGGGATGTTGGCGAAGGCGGCGCCCGGCGCGTCCTTCAGCAGCCGGGCGTGCTCCTTGAGGTCCTGGCCGACGCAGAAGTGCCGTCCGCGAGCGGTGATCAGGGCTGCCCGTACGTGCCGGGCGGCGTCCGTGGTCAGCCGACGTGCCGCCGTCAGGAGCGCGCCGCGCAGGTGTGCGTCGAGCGCGTTGCCGCCGGCGCCCCCGCGCAGCTCGATGACGGCGACGGCGTCGATGACCTCGTACGACACGCCATGGGGAGCGGAAGTGCCGGTCACGGCCATGCGTAGAACCCCTGTCCGCTCTTGCGGCCGAGTTCACCGCGGGCGACCATCTCCCGCAGCAGTCGGGGCGGGGCGAACCGTTCGCCGAGGGTGGCGTGCAGGTGTTCGGCGATGGCGAGGCGTACGTCGAGACCGACCAGGTCGGTCAGGCGCAGCGGCCCGATGGGGTGCTTGTAGCCCAGGGACATGGCGGTGTCGATGGCGTCGGGGGCGGCGACGCCCTCCTCCGCCATGCGGATCGCCTCCAGCCCCAGGGCGAGCCCCAGGCGGCTGCTGGCGAAGCCGGGCGAGTCGCCGACGACCACCTCCTGCTTGCCGAGGGCACGGGTCCAGCCGACGGCCGACTCCAGGGTGTCGCTGGTGGTGTCGGGCGCCAGGACCACCTCGATCAGGGCGGAGACCGGCACGGGGTTGAAGAAGTGCATGCCCAGGAAGCGGCCGGGGCGCCGCAGGGCCGCCGCGAGGTCGGTCACCGAGAGAGAGCTGGTGTTGCTGGCGAGCACGCACCGCTCCCCCACGGCCTGTTCGGCCGCGGCGAGCAGGCGGGCCTTGAGCGCCGCGTCCTCCGGCACCGCCTCGACGACGAGATCGGCGTCACGGGGCAGTTCGGCCACCGAAGCCACCACGGTGAGCCGGAACGCGTCGCTCTCGGCCCCGCCCCGGCGCAGGGCGGCGGCGATGCGCTCGACGGCGGCGTCCGCGGCTTCGGCGTCCTGTTCCACGACCACCACCGATGACCCGACGGCCGCGAAGGACTGCGCGATACCGGCGCCCATCCGGCCGCCACCGATCACCCCCACGACCGCGGGCGGTGCCGCTTTCTGTTCTTCTGCTTCTGCCGCTGCCGCCGAGGTCATGCCCGGCCTCCGTTCTTGTCCAGGAAGCGCGTCATGCGCTCCTGCTTGTCGCGGCCCTCGAACAACACGGCCTGGGCAAGGTCGTCGGCGACCGGGTGGGCGCCGGGGGCGTCCGTGACGAGCTTGGTGAGGCGCAGGGCGAGCGCCGAGGCGCGGGCCATGCGGTCGAGCAGGGCATGCGCCTCGGTGGTCAGCCGCTGCGCCGGTACGACGTCCATGACCAGCCCGCAGGCGAGCGCGGCGGCGGCGTCGAGGTTCCGGCCGGCCAGCAGCACCTGTTTGGCCACCGACTCTCCGACGAGTTCCCTCAGCCGCCAGCAGGCGCCGGCGGCTGCGAGGATGCCGAGGCCCGGCTCGGGGTTGCCGAACACCGCGTCCGGACCGGCGATCCGTATGTCACAGGCGTACGCCAGCTCCGCGCCTCCGCCGAGGGCCCAGCCGTCGACGGCGGCCACGGTGGGCAGGGGCAGTCGGCGGACCCGTTCGAAGAGGCGGCTGTTGATGCCCTGCAGGGCCTCGTCGCGGCCCCGTGCGCGCAGTTCGGCGATGTCGGCGCCGCCGGCGAAGACCCCGCCGTGGCCGGTGAGCAGCATGAGGCGCGGGGTGCGCTCCAACTCCTCGCACAGTTGGTGGAGTTCGGCGATCATACGGGCGTCGATGGCGTTGCGGGCCTCGGGCCGGTGCAGGGTGACCACGACCCGGTCCGCGTGTTCTTCGACGAGGAGGGTGTCGTACGAGGTTGCGGCGGCCGTGCTCATACGCGCTCCACCAGCAGCGACACGCCCAGCCCGACGCCCACGCACATGGTCGCCAGGCCCCGGCGGCCGTCCTCGCGCTCCAGTCGGCCGAGCAGGGCGAGCACGATGCGGGTGCCCGAGCAGCCGAGCGGGTGCCCCAGGGCGATCGCGCCGCCGTCGGCGTTGACCCGGTCCTCGTCGAGCTTCAGTCGGCGCACCACCGTCAGCACCTGGGAGGCGAACGCCTCGTTCACCTCGATCGCGTCCAGGTCGTCGATGTGCCAGCCCGCCCGGTCCAGTGCCTTGGCGGTGGCCGGCACGGGGCCGAGCCCCATCAGACGGGGCTCGACCCCGGCCGAGGCGGCGGTGACGACACGGGCCCGTGGCGTGAGGCCGTACCGTTCGACCGCCGCCCCGCTCGCCACCACCACGGCGGCCGCCCCGTCGGACAGTGGCGAGGAATTGCCCGCGGTGACGATCCCGTCGCCGCGGAAGGAGGTGCGCAGCCCGCTCAGCCGCTCCAGTGAGGTGGCGGGCCGGGGCCCTTCGTCCCGGGTGACCTCGCCGTCCTGGACCGGCACCGGGACGATCTCCCGGTCGAACCGGCCGGCCTGCTGGGCAGCCACGGCCCGGCGGTGGCTGCGCAGCGCGAAGGAGTCCGCCTCCAGGCGGGTGATGCCGTCCAGGGCGGCGAGTTCCTCGGCGGTCTCGCCCATCGACAAGGTGGTGTCGGCGGAGAAGCGCGGGTTGGTGAACCGCCAGCCGAGGGGGGTGTCGTGCACCTCGCCGGGGCGGGCCCAGGGGGTGCCGGGCTTGGCCATCACCCAGGGCGCGCGGGTCATCGACTCCACGCCGCCCGCCACGATCAGGTCGGCCTCGCCCGCCCGTACGGTCTGGGTGGCGGACGCCACGGCCGTCAGGCCGGACGCGCACAGCCGGTTGACGGTGTATCCGGGCACGGTGTGCGGCAGTCCGGCCAGCAGCGCCGCCATGCGGGCCACGTTGCGATTGTCCTCGCCGGCCTGGTTCGCGGAGCCGAGGATCACCTCGTCGACGGCCTCGGCCGGGATCGCGGAGCGCTCCACCGCCGCACGGACGACGAGGGCGGCCAGGTCGTCGGGGCGTACGGAGGCCAGCGCCCCTCGGTGGCGGCCCAGAGGGGTGCGGGCGCCGTCGATCAGATAGACCTCGTCAGACATGGGCGGACTCCTTCGCGGGGGCATGGCGGGGGGACCGGGCGATCGCGGCCGGTCCGGTCACCGCGGCCAGGTGGGTGACGGCGGTGGAGAAATCGGTGGGCAAGAGGGAACTCCAGGCCGAACGTTCGGTTGATCGAGGGGTGCACTGCGCCCTGGGCGCAGCGAGAAGCGGAGACGGTGAGAAAAGTCCGGTCAGACGTCCGCGAGCAGGATCGACGGGCGTTCCACGCAGTCGGCGACGTAGCGCAGGAAGCCGCCGGCCACGCCGCCGTCACACACACGGTGGTCGAAGCTGAACGACAGCTGGGTGACCTTGCGGACGGTCAGCTCCCCGTCCACGACCCACGGCTTGTCGACGATGCGGCCCACACCGAGGAGCGCGGCCTCCGGGTGGTTGATGATGGGTGTCGATCCGTCGACACCGAACACCCCGTAGTTGTTGAGGGTGAAGGTGCCGCCGGTCAGCGCCGCCGGCGGGAGGTTGCCGCCTCGGGCGAGTTCGGTCAACCGGGCCAGTTCCGCGGCCAGTTGGACCGTCGTCAGACGGTGGGCGTCGCGGACGACGGGGACCATCAGGCCGCGGTCGGTCTGGGCGGCGAAGCCCAGATGCACCTCGCCGAAGCGGACGATCTCGCGACGCTCGGTGTCGACGGTGGAGTTCAGCTCCGGGAAGCGGGCCAGTCCGGCGACACAGATACGGGCCAGCAGGGCGAGCAGCCCGACGCGGCCGCCCGGTGCGGCGGCGTTCAGTTCCCTCTTCGCCCGCAGCAGGCCCGTGGCGTCCACGTCGACCCAGGTGGTGGCGTCGGGGATCTCGGTGCGGCTGCGGGAGAGCTTGTCGGCGACCGCGCGGCGCAGTCCGCGCAGCGGGATGCGTTCGGGGCCCGCCGGCGCGGGGTCCCCCTGCGGTCGCGGAGCCGGAGCCGGCGTGGGCCGCGACGCGGTCTGCCGGGCCAGCTCGACGGCCTGCTCCACGTCACGGCGCAGCACGATCCCGGCCGGGCCGGAGGGCGTCAGAGCGGCGAGGTCGATTCCGTGGTCCCGGGCCATCCTGCGGACCAGCGGCGAGATGGCGCGGGGCGCCGTTCGTCGCGTGGGTCCGTCGGCCGGGGTCGGCGTCGGCGTCGTTTCCCGTGCGAGGAGCGCCGAGGGTGCCGGGCGGTCGGCCGCTGTCGGCTCGCCGGCCCGGGCAGCCGCGGGTCCGACGGCAGGGGACGTGCCGGTGGTCGACGGCATGCCGGGTCGCCTGCGTCGGCGGCGCGGGGCCGGGCCGTGGCCGGTGCCGTAGCCGATCAGGACGTTGCCGGAGCCGGCCTGCTCCTCCTCCCGGTACCGCTCCGCCGCGGTGTCCGGTCGAGCGGCAGCCCCGGCGGACCCGGCGAGGGACGGGCCGATCGGGCCCGCGCCCGGGTCGCCGTTCTGGCCGGAGGCCGCCGCACTCACCGTGATCAGCGGCTCCCCCACCGCCAGTGGCGTGCCGGCCTCCGCGTGCAGGCGCAGCACCGTGCCCGCGTACGGGACCGGCACCTCCACCGCCGCCTTGGCGGTCTCGACCTCGACGACGATCTGGTCGATCGTGACCGTGTCGCCGACCGCGACCTTCCACTCGACGATCTCGGCGTCGGTGAGGCCCTCACCGAGGTCGGGGAGCCGGAACAGCTGTTCGGCGTGTGTCGCGGTGGTCATGCGGCTGCTCCCTTCGGCAGGCCGAGGTGCCGGACGTCCGGGTCGTCGGCGAACTGGAGACGGTCGACGGCGTCGAGGATCCGGTCGACGCCGGGCAGGTGGGCGTGCTCCAGCTTGGGCGGCGGGTAGGGGATGTCGAAGCCGGTCACCCGCAGGACGGGCGCGGCCAGGGAGTGGAAGCAGCGTTCCTGGACGCGTGCGGCGATCTCCGCTCCGACGCCGGCGAAGCCCTGGGCCTCCTGGACGACCACGCAGCGGCCGGTGCGGCGTACGGACGCGGTGACCGTCTCGTCGTCGAAGGGCACGAGGGTGCGCAGGTCGACGACCTCCAAGTCGATGCCCTCGGCCGCCGCAGCCTCGGCCGCGGCCAGGGCGACCGGGACCGACGGGCCGTAGGCGACGAGTGTGGCGTCGTGGCCCTCCCGCCGGATCGCCGCCCGGCCGAAGGGCAGGGCGGCGCGGTGCCGGAGGCCGGTGTCCTCCTTCGACCAGTACAGCTTCTTGGGCTCCAGGAAGACCACCGGGTCGGGGTCGGCTACGGCGTCCCGCAGCAGCCAGTAGGCGTCCTCGGCCGTCGCGGGGGTGACGACCTTCAGCCCGGGGGTGTGCGCGTAGTACGCCTCGCTGGAGTCGCAGTGGTGTTCGACTCCGCCGATGCCGCCCGCGTAGGGGATGCGGATGACCATCGGCAGGTTCAGCCGTCCCCGGGTGCGGTTGCGCAGCTTGGCGACGTGCGAGGCGATCTGCTCGAACGCGGGGTAGGCGAAGGCGTCGAACTGCATCTCGACGACGGGCCGGAAGCCGCCCATCGCCATGCCGACGGCCAGACCCACGATGCCGGCCTCGGCCAGCGGGGTGTCGAAGCAGCGCTCCTCGCCGAAGTCACGGGTCAGCCCGTCGGTGATCCGGAAGACACCGCCCAGCGGGCCGACGTCCTCGCCGAAGACCAGCACCCGCTCGTCCTCGCTCAGCGCGTCGCGCAGCGCGGTGTTCAGCGCCTGCGCCATCGTCACTTTGGTCATGGTGGTCAGTCCTCCTGGGCAAACGGCGTGGCGATGTCGGCGGACTCGGCGCTCTCGGCGCTCTCGGCGCTCTCGGCGCTCTCGGCCAGTTCGGCCGCCAGCAGGGCGCGCTGTTCGCGCAGTTGCGGGGTCGGCTCGGCGTAGACGTGGTCGAACAGCTCCAGCGGGTCGCCGACGGTCTCGGCGTTCATCCCGGTGCGCAGCTCCGCGGCCAGTGCCTCCGCCTCCTCCCCCACGGCTGCGATGTCCTGGTCGGTGAGCGCGCCGCGCGCCCGCAGGTACGTCTCCAGGCGGATGAGCGGGTCGGCGGACCGCCACTGCTCGACCTCGTCCGCGTCCCGGTAGCGGGTGGCGTCGTCGGCGTTGGTGTGGGCGTCCATGCGGTAGGTGTGCGCCTCGACGAGGACGGGGCCGTGGCCGGCGCGGGCATGGGCGACGGCGTCGGTCAGCACGGCCAGGACGGCGACCGGGTCGTTGCCGTCGACCTGTTCGGAGCGCACCCCGTAGCCGACGCCCTTGTAGGCGAGGGCGGGTGCCGCGGTCTGCCGGGCCAGCGGGACGGAGATCGCGTACTTGTTGTTCTGGACGAAGAAGACGACCGGCGCGCGGAAGACCGCCGCGAAGTTCAGTGCCTCGTGGAAGTCTCCCTCGCTCGTGGCGCCGTCGCCGACGAGGGCCATCGCAACCCCGTCCTCGCCCTTGCGCCGCAGGGACTCCGCCATGCCGGTGGCGTGCAGGACCTGGGTGGCCAGGGGGGTGCACTGGGGCGCGGTGCGGGTGGCGGCCGGGTCGTAGCCGCAGTGCCAGTCGCCGCGCAGCAGTGTCAGCACCTCGACGGGGTCGATGCCGCGGGTGACCAGGGCGACGGAGTCCCGGTAGGTCGGGAAGAGCCAGTCGTCCGGGCGCAGCGCCAGCGCGGCGCCGACCTGGCAGGCCTCCTGCCCCCGGCTGGAGGGGTAGACCGCGAGCCGCCCCTGCTTGGTGAGGGCGGTCGCCTGGGTGTCGAACCGGCGCCCCAGCACCATCCGCCGGTGGGCCTCGCGCAGGACCTCGACCGGGGGCTCGGCGTACGCGGCCGGCGGCCTGGCCACCGGCGTGCCGTCCTCGGCCACGAACCGCACCGGCGTGAGCGACGGCAGGAGGCCCTGGACCGTCTGTCGGAGGCTCTTCACGGACATGGAGGGCGCTCGCTTTCTCTGGACACTTGACGGGAGAATGGTCGCTACTGCGGAATATGTGTTCAATACTTCGGCGGAACCGGCGATGAACTGCCGGATCCTGCGTCCCGGGAGAGCAATGTGTCCGAGGAATTCCCCGCGCCGGTCCAGGAGACCGGACGAACTGCCGCCCCCGTCCCGCTCGACGCCATCGACCGGCAGATCCTGGCCCTGCTCCTGAAGGACGGCCGGGTGTCGGTCCGGGCCCTCGCCGACCAGGTGCACATCTCACGCGCCAACGCCTACACACGTATCGGCAGGCTGCTCGCCGACGAGGTCGTCACCGGCTTCACCGCCCAGCTCAACCCGCAGCGGGCGGGCCTCGGCACCAGCGCGTACGTCACGATGTCGATCGAGCAGAACGCGTGGCGGGACATCTCGCGCGAGCTGCGCGAGATCCCCTACATCGAGCATGTCGCCCTCGTCACCGGGGACTTCGACGTCCTCGCCCTCGTCCGCACGCCCGACAACGCGCTGCTGCGCCGGATCGTGCTGGAGAACATCCAGGCGATCGCGGGTGTGCGGTCGACCCGCACCTGGCTGGTCTTCGACGAGGTGCGGGGGCGCGGGGCCGACTGGGGTGCCTGACCGCGCCGGTCACGCCGCCGCGGCGACGTGCCGCCGGGACCGTACGACCCGGAACCGGCCGGTGACGAAGTGGGCGCCCCCGGCCGGGAGGTCCGATCCGGCCGAGGAGGGGTCGGCGGGGAGGTCGTCCGCGAGGTTCTGCACCAGGTGGGCTCCGGCGTCCAGCGCCGCCGCCTCGGCGACCGCCAGCACCAGCGGATCGGTCGAGTGGACCGCCGCGTACAGCGCGCCGTGGCGGCCCACGGTACGGCGGAACAGTTCAAGGCTGTGCGCGGTCGAGTCGGTCCCGATCAGGAAGGCCACCGGCCCCGGCCACTCCCGGGCGTAGATCCGTTCGTCCCGTGCCTCCAGGCGCACGAGCAGCGGGCTGCGCACATCGGCGTGCGGATGGTCCGGATGACGCAGCGCCTGCGAGGGGTGCACCACCGTGCCGCATCGCGTGGCCCGCGCGAGTTCCGCCGCCACCGTGTCGTCGGTGATCGCTCCCACCAGCCTCGCCACGCGGGCGGGGTGCCCGAGCAGCCGGTCCACCGCCTCGCCGAGGTCGGCTCCGAGGTCCCGCAGACTCTTGCGTCCCTCGTCCGTCGCGATGCCCGCCGCCGGCGCCAGGAGGTTCTGCGGGGTGGTGCGGAGCCTGCCGTTGCACCGGCACAGGGAGGCCGCGAGGCCGCGCACGAGAGAGCGGTAGTCGTCGGTGGAGTCGACGATCACCGTGTTCAGGCCGGCCCGCTGGGCGAACACGACGGCCTGCCGGGCGTTCTGCTCCAGCCAGTCGGCGAACCGCGCCGACCCGGTGAAGTCGACGATGCGCACGGCCGGGTCCGTGGCCAGCCGCCGGTGCAACCGCTCCTTCGGCGGGGCCACCGCGAGCGTCACGATGTCCGGGGAGTGACCGGCCTCCGCCAGCACCTGCCGGGCCACGCGCACGGTGATCGCCAGCGGCAGTACGGCCCTCGGGTGCGGAGCCACGATCACGGGATTGCCGGTGACCAGGCTGGCGAAGAGGCCCGGATAGCCGTTCCAGAGCGGATAGTCGGCGCAGCCGATGAGCAGGGACACCCCGCGGGGCACCAGGGTGCAGGTGCCCCGCATCTCCAGCGGACGTCCCCGCCCCCGGACGCTCTCCCAGCGCAGGTCGGCCGGAACGCGCTCGGACTCGGCGAAGGCCTGGGCCACCGCCTCCAGCGCGCGGTTCTGGGCGCGCGGCCCGGCGGCCCGGAGCGCCGCCGTCGGCGGCTGGCCGGTGGTGTGGTGCACCGCGAGGGCCAGTTCATGACTGCGGGTGTTGAGCCGTCGCAGAATCTCGACGGCCAGACCGGCCCGTTCGGACGGGCCCGCGGCACGCCATCCGGCCGTCGCCCGGGTGGCCGCGGCCACCAGCACCGCGGGATCGCAGTGCGGATAGCCGATGCCCATGGCGATCCCGTACGGGGAGAACTCGGTGGCCACCCGGCCCAGTTCGCCCGGCTGGTCGAGGTCGAAGGGCCGTCCCAGCAGGGAGGCGAAGACCTTCGCGGCCGTCCGGGTCGATCGCATGCCCGCATCCGCGGCGTCCTGCCCGGTCGCCGCCGTGAAGGGCATACGGCACTCACCGGCCGCCATGGCCCGTACGACGTCGTGGAGCAGCGCCCGGTGCCGCTCGTAGGCGGTGGGGCCCACGGCCGTCAGCCTCTCCACGCCGCAGCGAGGGCGAGGAGGGTGTCGTTCTCCTCCGGCAGGCCGATCGTCACCCGGACCCCCTCACCCGGGAACGGACGGACCACGACCCGCCCGTCCAGACAGTGCAGGGCGAAGCCGGCGCTGTCGTCCGCGAGCGGCAGCCACACGAAGTTGGCCTGGGACGCGGGGACTTCGAAGCCGAGTGCGCGCAGTCTCCCGGTCACCCGCTCCCGCTCGGCGGTGGTCAGCGCGGCACGGCGGGCGACCTCGGCGCGCTCGCCGAGGGCGACGACGGCGGCTTCCTGCGCGAGTGCGCTGACGCTGAACGGCACCTGGGTCTTGCGCACATGGCCGGCGATCTCCGGTGGCGCGACACAGTACCCGGCGCGCAGGCCCGCCAGGCCGTACGCCTTGGAGAACGTGCGCAGCACCACGACGTTGGGCCGGTCGCCGAGCAGCGCCAGGCCGTCGGGGACCAGCGCCGGGTCGGCGTACTCCCGGTAGGCCTCGTCGACGACCACCAGCACGTCCCCGGGCACGCGGTCGACGAAGTCGCGCAGGGCCTTCTCGCCGACCGCGGTGGAGGTGGGGTTGTTGGGGTTGCAGACGAAGACCAGCCGGGTCCGGGCGGTGATCGCCGCCGCCATCGCGTCAAGGTCCAGCGCGTGGTCGCGCAGCGGCACCCGGACCGCCGTACCGCCCGCCACGGCGGTGAGGATCGGGTACGCCTCGAAGGAGCGCCAGCCGAAGACGACCTCGTCGCCCGCTGCGACGACCGCGTGCAGCAGCTGGCCGCAGACCTCGGAGGACCCCGCGCCCACCGCGATCCGGTCGGGGTCGACTCCGTGGTGGTCGGCTATGGCCCGCACGAGGCGGGTGGCGCTCAGGTCGGGATAGCGCGACACGCCGCCCGCCAGTTCGGCCAGCCTCCCGGCGACGCCCGGCAGCAGCCCGTACGGGGTTTCGTTGCTGGCCAGCACGATCGCGCCGGGGAGTTTGCGACCCGGGACGTAGGAGGGCAGCTCCGCCAGGGAGGAACGGACACGCACCATGCTCGACTCGCTTCTGCGGTGGTGAGGCCCGGGGCCGCGCCTCCGGGCACTTGTGACAGGGAAATGGTGGAGATAGCGCGACAAACGCTCAACCCTTTGGGGAATTCGACGACAAATCGCCGATGATCACCCCGCACGGCGGCAAGGCGTCTTTGTACCGGCTGGTACCGGACGCCCCCACGAGACGGACTGCGCGGCGGCAGTCGTGCCCGACCGACCGTGATGGGTCGGGCACATGGTCATGCGCTCCACCTCGCGAGCTCTTCCTGGACCCTTGTCTCGCCCGAGGAGACTGCCCGTGCCCGGTTCCGGACTCACTCGCCCCCTGCGCCCGCTGTCGGGCGTCGTGACGCTCCGACAGCTTGAGAAGCAGCAAGGACAGGCCTGACAGCACCACCAGAACGATGCCTACGACGACGTCGGTGACCTGGGTGCCGTCGAACACCTCGGTGTTCTGCCGACTGATGACCCACGGCGAGGCGATCATCCAGGCCCCGGCTGCCAGCACTGCCGGATCGGAGCACTTGCCGGGGTAACGGCTGAACCGGGCCGTCGCGAGGAACAGGACGATCAGCCCGACACCCAGTTCGTTTCGGTGTGCGTCCTTGGCCGTCTCGGGATAGCCGGCGATCCACGGCGCCATGAACAGCACCAACGCGCAGATGATCAAGAACAGCCGATGATCTGTTGTCGTTGCCCTCGCAACAGAATCTGCCGGGAGTCCCGATCGGAACGGGCAGTGCCGGGATTCCGCACGGTCTCCATATCGACCGCCTCCGCCTGACGGGGGTGGCCGACCGGGTTCCCGGACTCCCGGCGAGTGGTAACGCCGCCCACCGGCCGGGCTGCTCCCAGTGGGCGAAGTGCATCTGTTCGGTCCCTCTGTTCAGTCGAGGATCGCGGTGGCTTCGATCTCGACCAGGTGGTCGGGGACGTCCAGGGCCGCAACACCCAGCAGCGTCGCCGGCGGGACCGGGGTGATGCCCAGCTTGGTGGACGCCCGGGAGATGCCTTCCAGGAGGCGGGGCATCTTGTCGGGGGTCCAGTCGACGACGTAGACGGTCAGTTTCGCCACGTCGTCGAAGGAGCCGCCGGCCTCGGCCAGGGCGGTGCCGATGTTGAGGTAGCACTGCTCGACCTGAGCCGCGAGGTCGCCTTCGCCGACCGTGGTCCCCTCGGCGTCCCAGGCGACCTGGCCGGCGATGAAGACCAGCTTCGATCCGGTCGCGATCGACACCTGCCGGTAGACGTCGATCTTGGGCAATCCACTCGGGTTCACCAGGTTGATGGCCATGCTGCCTGCCTCCTCGTCCTGAGCGCCTGTGGGCTCGTGTCCACCCGTCCGAGGCGCCCTCGGTCTCTTGTGGTTACTCAGGAACCGTAGGAGAGTGGCCGCTGACATGGAAGAACGCACTTTCCAGTGACTGGGGAACCCGATGGTGACCAAACAGATCAAGGGCCCATCCGACGAAGCAGACTTCAGGCGCGCGGACTCATTGGCGCGAGAGATCTTCTCCGACGTCGCCAACAAGTGGGCGTTCCTGATCATCGAGACTCTCGGTGAACGCACGCTGCGCTTCAGCGAGCTGCGGAACCAGATCGAGGGCATCAGCCACAAGATGCTCACCCAGAACCTGCGCATGCTGGAGCGCAACGGCCTGGTCGAGAGAGACGTACACCCCACCGTCCCTCCGCGTGTCGAGTACACCCTCACCGAGCCGGGCCAGGGCCTGCGCGCGACCGTCGACGCCATGTGCGACTGGACGCATCGCTACTTCGGGCACATCGAGTCGGCCCGCCACCGCTTCGACGGTAGAGGGCTGACGGCTGACGGGGCGGCTGGCTGACGGCTGACGGCTGGTCACGATCTACTGCTGGAGCACCAGACCCAGCCTGAGGCTGATGGGACAACCTCTAGTGCCATAGGGCGTCGACCACGGCAGTGAGGCCGGCGCCCCCGGCCAGGACGACACAGGCACTGGCGGCATGGCGTTTGAGCAGGTCACGTCGTAGTTCCCGGTAACGGTTCTCGTACTGGTCACGCAGTTCGACGATGTGGTGGGCCAGTGTGTGCCGCGTACCAGTGAGGCGCTGTTCGATGTAGAGACGCGTGATCTCTTCGGCCTGTGCGGTGGTCGCCCACGGCAGTCGCGAGCACAGCGCCTCCGCTTCCTCGCGCGCCTGGAGGTGGCAGATCCGGGCCTTGAGGTAGCCCTCGACCTCACCGACGAGTGCCGTGTCGCGGTCGGCGTGCGCACGGTCGCTCCCGCCCTTGCTCATGAGCGGTCGCCCGTGGGTCCTTCGGCCTCGACGACGTCACGCCGTCCGACATTCGCCGCGTGCTCCTGCTCGGCGATGTGCGGGTGGTGCAGATCGAAGGCGGGGGATTCGGACCGGATCCTGGGCAGCGTGATGAAGTTGTGGCGCGGAGGCGGACACGAGGTGGCCCATTCCAGGGACCGGCCGTACCCCCAAGGTTCGTTGACGTCGACCTTCTTGCCGGTTTTGGCGGTCTTCCAGACGTTGCAGAGGAACGGCAGGGTGGACAACCCGAGCACGAACGCGCCGACACTGGAGAGCGTGTTGAGAGCGGTACAACCGTCGGCGGCCAGATGGTCGGCGTAGCGGCGGGGCATTCCTTTTTCGGCTCCGAGCCAGTGCTGCGCGAGGAACGTGGTGTGCAAGCCGACGAAGAGGGCCCAGAAGTGGATCTTCTCCAGGCGGTGGTCGAGCATGGTGCCGGTCATCTTCGGCCACCAGAAGCTGGCACGGGAGAGACTGGCTCAGTCATCGGTCGCCATCAGCATCCTTTGTCGGTCGCCGCAACACAGCAGTTCCAGGGGCAGGCCGCGTGCGCAGATCGCGCTTCGGGCAGGTCAGGCGCGTGACGCCGGTCGCGAAAAACCTATTCCAGCACTCCGTCCCACTTGCGGGCTCACTGAACACATCAGACCGAATGATGGCTTTTTCTATTCTTTCGGGTGAACTGCTCCGCCAGGCGCACCGACGGCCGAAAGACGCGGGGACTGGTGAGCCGGCGGGGTCAAGACACCCCATCGCGAAGCGTGTTGAACGGCGGGACGCCGTGACACCGTAGGCGCTTCGGCCGACCGCGACGTGGTCGTGCGGCCCCACCGGGCGGCCCCGTGCGCAGGGACGGCGCTGGAGTGGGCTGCGGTCCGTCCGTCCGCGACAAGGGCGCGCAGGATCATCGACAGCCCTGCCCCCTTTACAGAAGTCATGACTCAGGTCGCCCAGTGAGGGCACCCGCCCGCAGCCCCGCTCCTGCGGCACCGCCCCACCGGAAGGGCTGGTTCCCGTCGGCACCGCGTAGACGGGAACTGGTGTCCGACCGCTTGCGGGTGAACGTTTGCCATGCTGAAAGAAGCGGCCAGAGAGGTGGCGAGCGAGCGTGGACGCATCGGAGCGGATGCCGGAAGTGCTGACCGACACGGCACGGCCCCAGCCGGAACCCGGCGCTGCGCCCCCTTCACGGCACGGCGACGGACACCGGCAGCGACGTCGACGGCGGCACCGGCGCCGGTAGTGGGCCTTCGCACAAGGCGTAGCGTGGAAGATGTGAGGACGGGGAACGTGACGGCCCCCGCCCTCACCCAGGCGTTGCGGGACCCGGCCGGTGCTCGCCGTCGTCCGTCGTCCGCTCACTTCCGCCGGAGGCGGGCGGGTCCGGCGCGACCCCGGGTGAGGGGGCGGATTGCGCCTTCTTCAGCGCCGCGTCGAGGGCTTCCTGGACCTCGTCGGGCAGGTGGTGAGTGAGCACCCAGTCGACGATGAGACCGGCGATCTCGCGCAGTTTGATGTTGGTGTGCTGGGAGACGTCCTTGAGAACGTCGAAACCCTGCTGAGGGCGTAGTGCACCGAGGGCGATGATCACCCCGATCGCCTGATCGATCACCGCATGGGATGTGATGGCCGTTTGCAGTTGTTCATTGTCCCGCTGAAGATCGATGATCTTGGCTACGGGGTCATCCGACCCCTGCGGATGGCGCACTTCAGCCGACTCGGGACGGCTGTTGTGCGGGACACCCATCGTTATCACGCTCCCATTGCAGCGGCTTTCGGCGCCCGCCCGGACGCAACGCCCGTCCGAACGCGCCGACGACACCACCACTCTTACCCGCAAACCCGCTCTGTCGGCATCTCAATCTGTGTGCCATGGCCCGCATGTCCGTAAGTGCCAGACGCCACGCGGACACCCTGCGCTTCGTGCTGTTCGAGGCCAGACCCGCCGGGCCTTGAGTTTCCTCAGCTGGTACGCGCCAGTGACCTGTCCCCGAGTCAGGTCCGTTCCGGGCTCGCGGCCTTGAAGGGCCAGGCCGCGGAGAAGGGCTGGCACCCGCTGACCTGGACCCGGCAGACGGGCTACCAGCTCGGAGCCGAGCGGGCGGTGCTGGAGGCATACGAACTGGCCGTGAACAAGGAGAAGCTGACCGAGTTCCGGTTCATCACCGGCACCGTCGCCCCGCACACCGCCGCCCACCCGGGCGACAAGTGGGTCAAGCACATCGTCGCCCAGCTCGACTCCATCGAGTCCGCCCTCGACCTCATCGCCAGCTCGTGACCTGTGGCGGGACCGCCCTGCGGGCGCCCCCTCGACACTCGTTCGGAGGCACCCGTCATGCGCCGACGCCGCTATCCCTCGGACACCACGAACGCTGAATGGGCCCTGCTCGAAGGGCTGTGGCCGACCCCGGCATGCGAGACCAGCGAGTGCGGTCGGCCGGAGAAGCATCCCCGCCGCGAGATCGTCGACGCGATCCGCTACGTCGTGGACACCGGCTGCAAGTGGCGGGCTCTGCCTGCGGATTTCCCGCCCTGGCCGCACGGTCTGGGGGGTCATGGCCCGCTGGGCCGCGGCCGGGATCATCGGGCAGATCCGTGACCATCTCGCCGGGCGGATCCGCCGCGACATGGGCAAAGGCCCCCGGGCGGTGGACACCGTGCTTGACTCCCCGAGCGTGAAAGCCGCGGAGACCGTCTCCAAGGCCACCCGCGGCCACGACGCGGGCGAAGAAGATCAACGGCCGCAAGCGCCACCTGGTCGTCGACACCCGCGGCCTACCCCTCATGGTCATGGTCATCCCCGCCGACCTGCACGACACCGCAGCCGCCAAGGAAGGTCCCTTCCGCCTGCGCCTGATGCACCCCGAGTCACCATCGTCTGTGCCGACTCCGCCTACGCCGGGAAACTCGTCGACTGGGCGAAACAGCACCTCAACCTCACCAACAAGCCCATCAGCCGTCCCAAGGACGCCTCCGGCTTCGTCGTGCTCCCACGCCGCTGGGTCGTCGAACGCAGCCTGGCGTGGATGATGCACGCCCGCCGCCACGCGAGGGACTACGAACGGCTCATCCCGCACTCCGAGACCCTGATCACCTGGGCAGCCATCACCCTCATGACCAGGCGCCTCGCCCGAAAGGGCGCCACCCCCAGCTGGCCGAGGAAACCGGCGCCGGTCGATCCTTGAGCCTCTGGCCAGCCCAACGAGGCCTGGTGTGAACCGCTACCGGCGGCGGCAGCAGAACTCTGCATGAGTGGGACGGGGAAAGGCGCGGGAGACGATGTCGAACCCGGCGCGTTGCAGCATGCCCTCGACGATCCAGGTGTAGGTGGAGAACTCCTCTCGGACATGGGCTTCGAAGTCGGCCTTGGTGAAGCCCTCGCCGTCCGGACGGCCTGCTGCATCGATCCACTGCTGCAGGTGGGTCTCTGCGCTGGAGGGCTCGAAACTGAAGATCACGTCCCACAAGTAGAAGACCCCGCCACGACGGAGCATCCCGGCTGCGTTGAGCAGGGCCTGCTGTTTCCAGAAGTCCGGGAGCTGGTGCAGGGCCGACTTCGTAGTCACCACGTCGGCGAGAGGGCCCTGGTGGGTGTAGTCGAGAAAGCCGGCGTGGTGCCATTGCGGTGCAACACCGAACCGGTCAGCCCGCGCCTTGGCGAAGGCCAGCATTTCCTCGGAGACGTCCACACCGTGCGCGACGGCCCCGCGCTGTGCGGCCTGGACGGCCAGTGAGCCGGTGCCGCACGCGAGATCGACCAGTTGGGTGCCTGCACTGACGCCCAAGCGGTCCAGCAGCACGTCGTCAGCTTGCGGGTCAGTGCCCTGGTTGCGGTCGTAGGCAGCGACTGCGGCCTTGCTGCCCAAGTCGATGCCGACCGGCGCATATTCGGAGAAGTACCAGACAGGACGGGAATGTGTGGTGTCGCTTCGTGGCATGCCCCGTTTGTAGGCTGCCGACAGGACTTACGGCAACGGCAACTTACGTACCGCGGCATTGCGAAAGGTGAAAGGTGCAGGATCACGACCAGTACCGCCTGTTCCTCCACCTCGCGGAGACGCTCAGCTTCACCCGCACCGCTGCTGACTGCCACGTCAGCCCTGCCACCCTGTCCCGCACCGTGCAGCGGCTTGAGGCCGCCACCGGACACCGCCTCCTCGACCGCGGCCCTCACGGGGTATGCCTGACCACGCACGGCCGCGCCTTCCGCCAATACGCAGCCGAAGCCCTGGACCTATGGACCCGCTACCGCAGCGACGGTGCAGCAGACGACGACCTCAGCGGACACCTGCGGGTGTTCGCCTCCGTCACCGCATGCCACACCCTCCTGCCCGACCTGCTCACCCCGCTGCGCGACGCGCACCCGCGCGTGAGCATCTCCTTACGCACCGGCGACGCCGCAGCCGCCCTTGCCCTGCTCGACCAGGGCGAGGCCGACCTTGCCGTCGCAGCCCTCCCAGCCCGGATTCCCGCCACCGTGCTCGCCCGACAGATCACGCAGACCTCGCTCGTCCTCGTCCAGGCCAGGCCCCCGTTGGACGACGAGGAGTTCACCGCCGCAGCGGAGCCCTTCGTCCTGCCACGGCAGGGACTCGTGCGCGCTGCCGCAGACCAGTGGTTCCGAGACCTGGGCATCCATCCGCACATCGCTGCCGAGACCGACGGCCATGAAGCGCTGCTCACCCTTGTCGCTCTGGGCTACGGCACGGGCATCGTCCCCGATCTTGTCCTGCAACACAGCGGACTCCGCACCAGATTTCGCCAGGTGACCGCCCCATCCGTACCAGATCGGCTCACCATCGGCGTCTGCATCCGACGGGCCGACGTACACCGCCCCTTGGTCGCCGCAGCCTGGGCGGCAACCCAGCCGGGCAGAGCGGACCGCCTAGCTCAGCTGTGACGGGGTTCAAAAACACGCACTCAGAGGGCGTTTATGCAGTTCAAGCCCTAAATATGGCTCTCGCCCCTGCCCTGCTTTGGGGGCCTTCATCCCATAGGCGGCGAATGATGCTCTCCAGGGCGGATGCTCAGCCATCCGTCTCGTTCGCTTTCACGCCTGGAACTCCGTCTGGTTTGAAGTTGCCATGGAATCGCCCAGTGAGCGACGGAACCGAGCCCTCCGCCTCGCACGTGATCACGCTACGCCGTCAGCGAGCGCAAGCCGTACCCCAGCGACCTGTCCGACGCCCGATGGGCCCTGATCGAGCCGATGTTGACGGCCTGGACAAAGGCCCGACTCGACCGCAGATCAACCGGACAGCCGGCCAAGGTCGATTTACGGGACGTCTTCAACGCCATCCTCTACGTGAACCGCACCGGAATCCCCTGGAAATACCTCCCGCACGACTTCCCGAACCACGGCACCGTTTACGCCTACTACGCCGCCTGGCGCGACGAAGGATTCTTCACCCAGCTCAACTACGACCTGACCGGACTGGCGCGAGTAAAAGAGGGGCTCAAGCCCGAGCCGACCGCATCCGTGATCGACACGCAGAGCGTGAAGACTTCCACCAACGTGCCCGTGACCAGCCAGGGAACGGACGCCGCGAAGAAGATCGTGGGCCGAAAGCGGGGCATCCTCGCCGTGACCGTCACCGCCGCCGGCCTCTCGGAGAACGCCCTGGGAATCCGCCTCCTCGACCAGGCGAAGGAGATGCACCCGACCATCTCGAAGAGCTGGGTCGACACCGGCTTCAAGAATGCCGTCGTCGAGCACGGCGCCACCCTCGGAATCGACGTCGAAGTCGTCAACCGGAATCCGGAGAGCCGCGGCTTTCAGGTCGTGAAAAGGCGCTGGGTGGTGGAGCGGAGTATCGGCTGGATCATGATGCACCGCCGCCTCGCCCGCGACTACGAGACCCTCACCGCCAGCTCCGAGGCCATGATCCACATCGCCTCGATCGACAAACTCGCCAGGCGCATAACGGACGAGACGACACCCACCTGGCGAGGAGCGTACTAGGGCGTAAACGGCAATCTGCCCACTTAAACGCCCTCTCAGGCTGCCGAGTACAGCTCGGCGCTCAAGGTCCGCGGGGTGCAGTACGACGCGCCCGGCCGGGACTCCGACAGCTTCTCTTCCGGCAACACCCGCGGTGGATTCAGCGGGTCACGGGTTTCGCGGCAGAACCTGTTCGCCTCGGAACGCAGCCCCAGCGGCCAGCGGCAGTACCCGGACAGCGCGGTCGACCGTGTCCAGCTGATCCAGCAGTTGTACGCCGCCGGGCTGCCGAGCAAGTCGATCGCGGATCTGTTGCCGTGTGTCGTGAACGGTGCCGCCACGCCAGAGCTGATCGACCGGCTGTCGGCGGAAGGGGATCGCATCGACAGCCGGATCGGCGATCTGGTGGGGTTCTGGCGCTCGGTTCCGAGCGGCGATTGCTCGGTGCGGTCGTGGTCAAGGACGTGGTATGGCTGACTCGCCAGCAGAATCCAGCGGAAGTTCGGGATTACTCGTTGACTGGCGGGACGTCGGCAGGTCTCGGGTTCGCCGGATCGGAGAGAAGAGCAGGATCAGTGCGGCGAGCGGGACTCCCGCTGTCGTGATGGCCATGGCGGTGCGGAGGCCGAGCGCGGTTCCGAGCGTGCCGCCGAGCAGTGCTCCGATGGGGATCGTTCCGTAGCTGAGGAATGCTGTGCTTGCGGTGAGGCGACCGAGGAGATGCGGCGGACAGTAGCGTTGCTGAAAGCTCGCCTTGATGATGTTGCCGGCCACGACGCCCGCGACGACGCTGGAGCCGCCTGTCACAAAGAGCAGGACCCCGGCTCCGCCGACGGTCAGCGGGATGAGCAGACCGAGCATGGGAAGTCCCAGTTCGAACAGCAGTGTCGCGCGAGCCGTGCCGATCCGGTGAGCGACCCGGCGTGCAGCGAATGCCCCGGCCACGCCTCCGGCGCTAGGGCCTGTGTGATGTTGTGATCAGCCAGTTGCCTTCAGCAGGTCGTTGATCCAGATCATCGAGGCACGGAGGTGGAGGCCGGCGAGGTAGCT
>NZ_JBSFCF010000058.1:0-43200 GCF_053593335.1 Streptomyces sp. NPDC002324 | reverse complement strand
TCCCCGCGCCCCTGAAAAGCAGGGGCTGCGCCCCGTGCTTTTCAGGCCCGCAGGGCCTGGGCTTTCAGGGGCGCGGGGAACTGCGCGAGAAGCCCCACCGGGCCCGCACCCGAATCTCAGCCCACCAACCGCAACCGGACCCCCGCCACTCCCACCCGCACCGTCTGCCCCCACGTCAGCTCCAGCGCGTCCCCCTCCATCCCGTCCCCGAAGACGATGAGCCGGTCCGACTCGACGGTGAGACACAGCCGGGCGGCCGCCGCCAACTGTCCCGCGACCAGCGACGTCCCGGTGGCGGGCGAGGGCCATGCCTCGCGCACGAACCACAGGAGCCGGTCCTCACCGGGCCCGGGCAGCGCCAGCTCACTCGCCCGTTCCTGCCACACCGACCGGATCCATCCGCTCGCCCCGGTCCCCGTCCCGACGAGCACCCCGGACGAGGCCTGGGGTTCGACGGCACCCCTGTCGCCGTCGAACCCCAGGCGGTACCGGGCGGTCTGGTGCCCCGCCGCGCCGAGGTAGATCTCGTTGAGCGCCACCAGCCGCTGCGTGTCGTCGGCGACGGCCTCCACCATGGTCAGCTCGTCCGACCCCACGCCGTGCTGCGAGGAGGTGAGCAGCTTGCCCGCCTGGTCGGGCCGGTGACGCACCAGCACCCCCGGATTGCGCCGGGGGTCGGGGTTGATTCCCACCACCGGCTGTCCCGCGAGGTACTTGGCGACATTGGCCACCAGCCCGTCCTGCCCGACCACGACCACGACGTCCTCGGGGGCGAACAGGAACCGGTCCAGGTCGCCGCGCTCGACCCGCGCCGAACGCCAGGTCAGCGGCACCGAGGCCGTGACCTCCGCCAGCGCCCCGCGCTCGCGGCGGTGCCGCTCGGCCACGTCCTCGATGTCCCGCCCCCGGGACCGCAGGAAGAAGGCGGCCTGGCCGTGCGTCCCGTGCCGGGCCACCAACTCCTCGTACTCGGTGGTGCGATGGACCAGCACCACCCGCGGGGCGAGGCTCACGCCGTGTCCCCGCCGCCGCCCGCCCCGCCGAGCCGGGAAAGCAGCCCGGTCAGCACGTCCGGCGAGACGGTCACGCTCTCGATGCGCGGCAGGTTCTCCGCGAGCCGTGTCGCCGTCAGCGCGTGCAGCGTCGCCGCGTCCACCTCGGCGTGCACCCGCAGCCAGGCCGCCTGTGCCTCGGCCCGCGCCTCGCCGACAGCCCGCGCGGCCCGAGCCTCCGCCGCGGAGAGCCTGACCTGCCGCTGCGCCTCGGCCTCGGCCAGCTTCACACTCCGCGCGGCCTCCGCCTCCGCGAGCTTCACCGTCCGCTCGGCCTCCGCCTCGGTCAGCCGTACCGTCCGGGCCGCCTCCGCGCCCGCCTTCACCGCGTCCGCCGAGGCCCTCTCCTGCGCCTCCCGCCGTGCGTTGGTCCCCCGCTGCTCGACCAGCTGCTCCTCGCGCCGGGCGAGTTCGATCTGGCTGGCCAGCTCGTTCTCGGCGATGGCCCGTTCCCGCTCGACGGCCACCGCCCGCCGCTCGTAGGTCGCCCGGTCCGCCTCCTGCTGGATCTGTTCCCGGGCGGGCGTGCGCAGCGCCCGCTCCACCTCGGGTTCGGGCCGCAGCGCCACCACGCGTACGGCCACGATCTCGATCCCGGTGGCGGGGAGCCGGGGCTCGGCCGCCAGCCCGCTCGCCACCCGCTCCCGGACCGCCGCGACGCCGTCGACCAGGGCCGACGCCAGCGTCGTACGGGCCAGGACGTCCAGCGCGTGCTGCTGGGCCGTCTCCGTCAGCAGCGTCGACAGCTGTTCCAGGGGAGCGCCGCGCCAGACGCCGGTGTCGGGGTCGATGGAGAAGTCGAGGCGGACGGCGGCGATCGCCGGGTCGCTGACCCGGTAGGTGACCGTCGCCTGCACCGCCACGTCCTGGAAGTCGGACGTACGGGCGTGGAAGGTCATCGCCAGCTCCCGGTCGTCCACCGGTATCTCGGAGAGCGCGGCGCTCAGCGACCGGTACCAGAAGCTCAGCCCCGGGCCGTCGTGCACGAGCCGCCCGGAGCGGTGGTGGCGGATGTGCGCGGTGGGCGCGCCGCGCAGATGCCGCCAGCCGAGCCGTCTGGTGATGTCGGCCATGGATGATCCCCCTCGTGATGACTGATCGACCCTGCTTAGTGTCACTCAGACGATAATGGGGCGGTCTCTTATCGTCAAGGGGACGAGATGGAAGGATTCCGATTCGGCCGAGCGGCGGGTGAACACGCGCCCGAATGGTCAGGATGAGGACATGGGATTCCACGTCGACTCCGAGGCCGGGCGGCTGCGCCGCGTCATCCTGCACCGGCCGGATCTAGAGCTCAAAAGGCTCACCCCCAGCAACAAGGACGCGCTGCTCTTCGACGACCTGCTCTGGGTGCGCCGGGCGCGCGCCGAGCACGACGGGTTCGCCGACGTGCTGCGTGACCGGGGGGTCGCCGTCCACCTCTTCGGCGACCTCCTCACCGATGCCCTGCGGATCCCGAGCGCCCGGGAGCTGGTCCTCGACCGGGTCTTCGACGAGAAGGAGTACGGCCCGCTCGCCACGGACCACCTCAGGGCCGCCTTCGAGTCGCTTCCCCTGACGGAACTGGTCGAGGCGCTGATCGGCGGCATGACCAAGCGCGAGTTCCTCGACGCGCACATGGAGCCGGCCTCCGTCCGCTTCCACGTCATGGAGCTGGACGAGTTCCTCCTCGACCCCCTGCCCAACCACCTCTTCACCCGCGACACCTCCGCCTGGATCTACGACGGGGTCTCCATCAACGCCATGCGCTGGCCCGCCCGCCGGCGCGAGACCGTCCACTTCGAGGCGATCTACCGCCACCATCCCCTCTTCCGCGACGAGACGTTCCACGTCTGGTCGGAGGGCCAGGCCGACTACCCGTCGACCATCGAGGGTGGTGACGTCCTCGTGATCGGCAACGGCGCCGTCCTCATCGGCATGAGCGAGCGCACCACCCCCCAGGCCGTGGAGATGCTCGCCCACAAGCTGTTCGCCGCCGGTTCCGCGCAGACCATCGTGGCCCTCGACATGCCGAAACGCCGCGCCTTCATGCATCTGGACACCGTCATGACCATGGTCGACGGCGACACCTTCACCCAGTACGCCGGACTCGGCATGCTCCGCTCGTACACCATCGAACCCGGCGTCGGCGAGAAGGAGCTCAAGGTCACCGACCATCCGCCGGAGCACATGCACCGCGCGATCGCCGCGGCCCTCGGCCTCGACTCCATCCGGGTGCTGACCGCCACGCAGGACGTCCACGCGGCCGAACGGGAGCAGTGGGACGACGGCTGCAACGTCCTCGCCGTCGAGCCCGGCGTCGTCGTCGCCTACGAACGCAACGCCACCACCAACACGCATCTGCGCAAGCAGGGCATCGAGGTGATCGAGATCCCCGGGAGCGAGCTGGGGCGGGGGAGGGGCGGGCCGCGCTGTATGAGCTGCCCGGTGGAGAGATCGGCCGTATAGGCGGGCGGCCGGGCGACACTGCGGACGGTCGGCCGGCCGTCCGGGCCTGCGCCCGTATAGAAATGTGGAACATCGTATAGACTTCCAGTCTTCTCATGCTGACCCTGTCCCGTCGACCCAGGAGCGCCCCATGGCGACCGTTCCCCACGCCCTCGCCGGGCGCCACTTCCTCAAGGAGCTGGACTTCACCGCGGAGGAGTTCCGCGGGCTGATCGGGCTGGCCGTGGAGCTCAAGGCGGCCAAGAAGGCCGGGACGGAGACCCAGCACCTGCGGGGCCGCAACATCGCGCTCGTCTTCGAGAAGACCTCGACACGCACCCGCTGCGCGTTCGAGGTCGCCGCGGCCGACCAGGGGGCCCGGACCGTGTACCTCGACCCCTCCGGCTCCCAGATGGGCCACAAGGAGTCCGTACGGGACACCGCGCGGGTGCTCGGCCGGATGTTCGACGCGATCGAGTACCGCGGGGACAGCCAGGCGAACGTCGAGGAGCTGGCCGCGTACGCCGGCGTCCCGGTCTACAACGGCCTCACCGACGACTGGCACCCCACCCAGATGCTGGCCGACGTGATGACCATGACCGAGCACTGCGCCAAGCCGCTCGACGAGACGGTCTTCGCCTACCTCGGCGACGCTCGCTTCAACATGGGCAACTCGTACCTGGTCACCGGGGCCCTGCTCGGCATGGACGTCCGGATCGTCGCCCCGCAGGACTACTGGCCGGCCGAGGAGATCGTCGTCCACGCGCGCAAGCTCGCGGAGATCAGCGGGGCGCGGATCACGCTCACCGAGCACGTCCACGAGGGAGTCGAGGGCGCCGACTTCGTCGCCACCGACGTCTGGGTCTCCATGGGCGAGCCCAAGGAGGTCTGGGACGAGCGCATCGGCGCGCTGTCCTCGTACGCCGTCACCATGGACGTCCTGCGGGCCACCGGCAACGCGAACGTCAAGTTCCTGCACTGCCTGCCGGCCTTCCACGACCTCGGCACGAAGGTCGGGCGCGAGATCCACGAGCTGCACGGGCTGGACTCGCTGGAGGTGACGGACGAGGTGTTCGAGTCGTCGCACTCGGTCGTCTTCGACGAGGCGGAGAACCGGCTGCACACGATCAAGGCGGTTCTGGTGGCGACGCTGGGCTGAGCCCCGCGCGGCCCCGCTACACGTGGCGGCGCTGGGGCGGCACCGTCGGCAGCCTGAACCACACCGCCTTGCCCGAGTCCGTCGGGCGGTGGCCGCACGCCGAGCTGAGGGCGCGGATGAGGAGCAGACCGCGGCCGTGCTCCTGCCAGGGGTCGGGGTCGAGATGGCCCGGAGCGGTCAGATCGCCCGGGGGCGCCGGGTCGGGGTCGTGGACCTCCACCTTGCAGCCGGTCGGAACCAGCTCCACCACCAGCTCTATGGGCCCGTCACCGGCCGCGTGCTCGATCGCGTTCGCGACCAGTTCCGCCGTGAGCAGCTCCGCCGTGTCGCAGTCCGCCCCGTGCTCCAGTTCGGTCAGCGCCGTACGCACCAGCGCACGGGCCACGGGCACGGCCGCGGCGGTGTGCGGCAGCGCGATGCGCCAGGAGGCGGGGGCGGAGGGTTCTTGCAAGGCGGCGGGTCCGTTCATGGAGCAGGTCATGGCTCGTCCTGCTTTCAACGTGATGAATGGTACGGCGCTGACCGGCAAAGCCGCTCGGCGGGCGCCGCGGGGGACCTTCGGCCCCGTTGCCGCCGGTCTACCCACGGCAACGCTCCGCCGCGCCCGGCCGATCCCGTCGTTACGGCCTTGTCGAACGCCCGTGACCGAGTCACGCCGGGCGTGCCCGCGAGGTGACGGGCGGGCCGTGGTCCTGCCCGCGCCCGGCAGCCCGGTGGGTCAGACCGTCCCGCCCGGCGCCCCGGGCTCCGGATGCCCGGGGCCCCTGCGCGGGTCCACCCCCGCGAACGCCGCCCCCGGGTCCCGCAACCGCGCGTGCAGTGCCCGGAACACGGCCGCCGCGCGCACCCCCGGCCAGTCCGCCGGAAGCAGCGCGGCGGGCAGCCCCGGGTCGACGTACGGAAGGTGCCGCCAGGAGTCCAGGGCCGTCAGATAGTCGCGGTACGCCTCCTGCGGCGGGGTGTCCTCGCGGCGGTCCCAGTCGCGCAGCACGGGCGCGTGCCGGTCGAGGAACGCCTCGTGCCGTTTGGCGATCCCGGACAGGTCCCACCATCGCGCCACGGCCTCGGCGGTCGCCGTGAAGCCCAGGTGCTCGCCCCGGAACAGGTCCACGTACGGGTCGAGCCGCAGCCGGGTCAGGGTGTGCCGGGTCTCCTCGTGCAGCCGGGCCGGCGCGATCCACACGCCCGGGGCGGCCGTGCCGAAGCCGAGTCCGGCCAGCCGGGAGCGCAGCACATGCCGTTTCTGCCGCTCCGACTCCGGCACCGAGAACACCGCCAGGACCCAGCCCTCGTCCTGCCCGGCCGCCGACGCGTGGATCCGCCGGTCGCTGTCGTCCAGGAGCCGCCGCGCCTCGTCCGACAGCGCGTACCCGGCCGCCCCCGTCGCCGTACGGGCCGGCAGCAGCAGGCCGCGCCGTTTCAGCCGGGACACCGAGGAGCGGACGGAGGGCGCGTCGACACCGATCGCCGCGAGCAGCCGGATCAGCTCGGAGACGGGCACGGGACCCGGCACCGAACGGCCGTAGGCGCCGTAGAAAGTGACGATGAGCGAACGAGGTGCGTGCTGTTCCGACACGTTGATCATTTTAGGTCGCGGTATCACCGCTGGTCACGCAGGGTGCGTCGTTCCGCCGCAGCCGTACGGGAGAACGTTTCAGGCGGCGGTCGCCAGGTTGCCGAAGACCGGGCGGTGCGGGGCGACCACGCTGCCGTCGGGCAGGAGTTCTCCGGTGTCGTCGAAGACGATCGCCCCGTTGCACAGCAGGTTCCAGCCCTGCTCGGGGTGGAAGGCGACGATGTGCGCGGCGTCGCGGTCCGTGCTGTCGATCGAGGGGCACAGGGGCTGGTGAGCACACATGGCGCACCTCCACGTCGTGGTGAGTGCCGGCGGCGAGCACCGCCTCGCACCCCAGACCATGCCCGCGCCGGGACCTCATGGCCACACGGTTCCGCGAGACGTGACAGCACCCGGACGTGCCGTGACAGGACGCGGACACAACGCCCCGGCGCGCGGGCCGCGGCCGGTAGTGAGGACGGCCGAACCGACGCGCCGACGCGGGGGTGACGATCACGGGCGCGCACCGGCCGGGCCGGTACCCCTGGAACCCCGTTCCAAGGAGGTATCCCCATGCCCTTGTCCCCGGCCTTCTCGCAGGTCCCGCGCGTGCTCGGCGCCGCCGCCGGTGCCGCGCTGCTGCTGCTCGGCGCCGCCCCGTCCGCCGGTGCCGCGTACGACTCGTCCGAGACGGTGACCATCGACCCCACCGGGTACGTCGCCCCGGACGGCACCCTCACCCTGTCCGGCACGTACCGCTGCCTCGGCAGCAGCGGTCCCGTGTTCGTCTCGTCCTCGCTCCAGCAGGGCGACAGCCGGGTCCGCAAGGGGGTCGGCGGGTCGTCGGCGGTCTGTGACGGCGCCGAGCACGCCTGGACCAACACGGACCGGGCCGAGCCGGGCCGCTATCTGCCGGGTCCCGCCCGGGTGGAGGCCACCGTCACCGAACTGTCGGGCGGCGGCCTGCCGCTGCCCAGGTTCCACGCGGTGCGGCAGCAGGACATCACCCTCGTCGAGGGCTGAGCCGGCGGCCGGGCGAGTCCCGGGCCCCGCGCCCGCGACCGCACAGAAAAAGGCGGCTCCGGCGGTGGGTGGTCCACCGGAGCCGCCTTTCCCCTGCCCGGGCCTGTCGCCCGGGCGGGCGCACGCGCTACTTGAGCAGATGCACGCGCTGTGTCGTCAGGTCGTAACGGGCGCCGACGACGGTCACCTTGCCGGCCTTCAGCCTGGCGGCGACGTCGGGGTCGGCCACGACCTTGGAGCGCACGAGCCGGACGTTCGCGTCGATCGTCGCCGCGACCCGGGCGTCGCCGGTCACGCTGTGGTCGATGGCCGGGGCGATCTCGTCGGCGATGTACTGGATGCCGCTGGGCAGCTCCTCACCGCTCTCGTCCACCGCGACGGCGGCCTTGACGGCCCCGCAGGACTGGTGGCCGAGCACCACGACCAGCGGGATGCTCAGTTCGAGGACGCCGTACTTGACGCTGCCGAGCACCGACTGGTCCAGCACCTCGCCCGCGCTGCGCACGGTCATCAGGTCGCCGAGGCCCTGGTCGAAGACCAGCTCCGGGGGGACGCGGGAGTCGATGCAGCCGAGAACGAGGGCGAACGGCTGCTGACCGGACGTCAGGGCCTTGCGCACGGTGGAACCCTCGTCGGGGTGCTTCTCGTGCAGGGTCCGCCAACGGCGGTTGCCCTTCGAGAGTTCCTTCAGTGCCTCGTCCGCCGTGCTCGGCCGCTTGGGGGTGGGGGGCGTGGAGTGCGAGCGGGTGGAGCGGGCGACGGGCTCGGCGTCCGCCGGGAAGGCGCCGACGGCGAGGCCGCCGCCGACGACGGCGGTGCCGGCCAGCGCGGCGCGCAGGAGTGAGCGTCGGCCGCGAGGCTTCGCGTGCGATATCGGGGCGTCCGCGATGGTGGCGGTCGCCTCGGCGGCATCGCCTCTGTGGGGTGCTGCGTCAGGGTTCACGGGCAGGAACGTATGTCCGGCCTAAACGCTCAGATGTTCAAGATGCCGAATCATGGACGAGCGTTGATCAATCATGGCTGACTCTTGAATGCTTCTTGGTCACTTCAGTGCCGGTTTTTGGACAGTCGGTCGCTCACTGTTCAATTCACGGGCGGGGAGCGCTTTCTGTCCCCGTGTCCGGCCGGCTGGTCGGCGCCCGTCGGTGGCGGGCCGTCACCACGTCCGGTGCGCGAAGACCACCAGGTTCTCCGTGTAGTCCATGACGCTGCGGTCGTAGTCGCCCGCACAGGTGATCAGCCGGACCTCCGGCCGGGACGCGTCGGCGTACACCCGTTTGTCGGGGAAGTCGTCCTTCTCGAACGTCTCGACGGCGTCGACCACGAAGGACACCCGCTCGTGATCGGCGCGTACGACGTGGAAGACGTCCCCCTTCTCCAGTTCGCCGAGCCCCGCGAAGACGGCCGGCGAGGTCTTCGTGTCGACGTGCCCCGCGATGATCGAGGTGCCCCTCTCCCCGGGGGCGGCGCCCTCGGCGTGCCAGCCCACGAGGTTCACGTCGTCGGCCGGCGGAGCCTCCAGCTGCCCGGAACGGCCGACGTACAGAGGGACGAACGGGGCGCTCACCCGGATCTTCGGGATGAGCAGCCGGACCGGCCGGGACCCGCTCTCCCGCTGCCGCCGCGCCGGCGGTTCGGCGGGGCGGTCCTGCCCGGCCGAGGAGGACGGGGCGGCCTGCGGGGCGTGCCGGGCGTTCGGCGGGCGGGAGGCGTCGGTCGGGGAGTCCTCACCGCCGAACAGGCTCACCGCCAGGATCATCAGGCCCACGGCGCACACCGCGGTCAGATTGACGCGGGCGCTGGGGCGGGTCGGCACCGGATCGGTGCCGGGGGGAGAAGGGCGGGCTGCCATCGGACACCACCTCACCAGGTACGGCAGCGGAACGGACGGACGGGCACAGGACGGTCGGGGGACACCCCGGAACGCCGGCCGGGCCGCCACACGACACACGGTGTGGCGGCCGCGGCCGCTATCGCGCCAGGTATCGCGCCCGGCATGGGCTCAGGCCACGCTTCCGGCGGTCTTCCTGCGCCGCAGGGCGTACATGCCCGTACCGGCCACCGCGAGGACGGCCATCCCGCCCGCGGTCACCGCGGGCGAGGCGAGCGCTCCGCCACCGGTGTGCATACCGCCGCGCGGCTTGTCGTGGTCGCCCTTCCAGGAGCCCTCCTGCTCGTCCTTCCAGGAGCCCTTGTCCTGCTCGTCCTTCCACGACTCGTTGCCGCTCTCGCCCTTCCAGGACTCCTTCTCCTGGCCGTCCTTCGTCGCCTCCTCCTTGTCGTAGCCCCCCGCGTCGGGCTTGGCGCCCCGCTCGGAGCCCCAGTCACCCTCGGTGTTCAGCGAGGTCAGCGCACCGCCACCCGTGTGAACCCCGCCGCGCGGGCCGTCGTGGCTGCTGTCCTTGTCGTGCTCCTTGCTGTAGCCATGGTCCTCGTGGTCCCACTTGTCACCGTCGGCGTAGGCGCCGGGTGCGGTGATGGCGAGGACGGCGGTGGCCGCCGCGGTAGCGAGAAGCATGCGAGCAGAACGCATCTGATGGTCCTTCCGCCACAGCCGGGCAGCTGGTGCTTCGTCAGCTGACTTGACCCGGCTCCGACGTGATCCACCGTCAGCCGGATCCCGTTCCGCCACCACTCGGGGCGCTCAGCCGGGTGAACCGGAGCGGTCCGCCCGGGGGACCCGCCCATGAGGGGGTGCACGACGACCCCCGCCGTGTGCGGCAGCCGGCCGACACCGCCGAAGGACCGGGAGTCCGGGGCGGAGCCCGTCTACTCCTGCGGGCCGGAGTCCCCGAACGCCTCCAGAATCCGCTCGGCGGCCAGCGTGGCCGTCAGTTCGCCGTCCCTGACGCGCTGTTCGAGGTCCGGCGCGAGGGACCGTACACCGGGGTGGGTGCGCAGCCGGCCGAGGAGTTCGTCGCGGACCATCGACCAGGTCCAGTCGACCTGCTGGTCCCGGCGCTTGGCGGCGAGCCGGCCCGTGGAGTCGAGGAGCGTGCGGTGCTGCTCCAGGCGTTCCCACACGGCGTCCAGGCCGGTCGACTCGCGGGCGCTGCAGCTCAGCACCGGCGGCGTCCAGGCCGCGTCCCTGGCGTGCATCAGCCGCAGGGCGCCCGCCAGCTCACGGGCCGCCGTACGGGCGTCGCGCTCGTGCGGGCCGTCCGCCTTGTTGACGGCGAGCACGTCGGCCAGCTCCAGGACGCCCTTCTTGATGCCCTGGAGCTGGTCGCCGGTGCGGGCGAGGGTGAGGAGGAGGAAGGAGTCGACCATGTTGGCGACGGCCGTCTCGGACTGGCCGACACCGACGGTCTCCACCAGCACCACGTCGTAGCCCGCCGCCTCCATCACCACGATCGACTCGCGGGTGGCCTGGGCGACCCCACCGAGCGTCCCGGCCGTGGGGGAGGGCCGCACGAAGGCCGCCGGGTCGACGGCCAGGCGCTCCATCCGGGTCTTGTCGCCGAGGATCGAGCCGCCCGTACGGCTCGACGACGGGTCCACCGCCAGCACGGCCACCCGGTGCCCGAGCGAGGTCAGCATCGTGCCGAACGCGTCGATGAACGTCGACTTGCCGACGCCCGGCACCCCGCTGACCCCGATCCGCCGCGCCCGGCCGCTGTGCGGCAGCAGCGCGGTCAGCAACTCCTGCGCCAGAGCGCGGTGCTGGGGCCGGGTGGACTCGACGAGGGTGATGGCGCGGGCGATGACCGCCCGCTTCCCGTCGAGCACACCCTTGACGTAGGCGTCGACATCGATCACAGGTCGTGCCCGAGGTCGTCCGACAGCCTCTTCACCAGGTCGTACGCCGCGTCCGGGATCACCGTCCCGGGCGGGAACACGGCCGCCGCGCCCATCTCCAGCAGCGTGGGCACGTCCTGCGGCGGGATCACCCCGCCGACCACGATCATGATGTCCGGCCGCCCCTCCTCGGCCAGCTGCTCCCTGAGCGCCGGTACGAGGGTGAGGTGCCCGGCGGCCAGCGACGACACCCCGACGATGTGCACGTCCGCCTCGACGGCCTGCCGGGCCACCTCGGCCGGGGTCTGGAACAGCGGGCCGACGTCCACGTCGAAGCCGAGGTCGGCGAAGGCGGTGGCGATCACCTTCTGGCCCCGGTCGTGGCCGTCCTGGCCCATCTTGGCCACCAGGATGCGCGGCCGGCGGCCCTCGGCCTCGCCGAAGGAGTCCACCAGGCTCCGGGTGCGCTCCACGTTCGGGGACTCGCCTGCTTCGTTGCGGTACACGCCGGAGATCGTACGGATCTGGCTCGCGTGCCGGCCGTACACCTTCTCCAGAGCGTCGGAGATCTCGCCGACCGTGGCCTTGGCGCGGGCCGCCCGCACCGCCAGCTCCAGCAGGTTGCCCTCGCCCCCGGCGGCCCGGGTGAGCGCGTCCAGCGAGGCCCGGCACTCCTGTTCGTCGCGGTCCGCGCGCAGCCGGCGGAGCTTGTCGATCTGCTGGGCGCGGACGGAGGAGTTGTCGACCTTGAGGACGTCGATCTGCTCGTCGGTCTCCACGCGGTACTTGTTGACGCCGATGACCGGCTGCCGCCCCGAGTCGATCCGGGCCTGGGTGCGGGCCGCGGCCTCCTCGATGCGCAGCTTGGGGATGCCCGCGTCGATGGCCTTGGCCATGCCGCCCGCCTGCTCGACCTCCTGGATGTGCTGCCAGGCGCGGCGGGCGAGGTCGTAGGTCAGCTTCTCGACGTAGGCGCTGCCGCCCCAGGGGTCGATGACCCGGGTCGTGCCGGACTCCTGCTGGATGAGGAGCTGGGTGTTGCGGGCGATGCGCGCCGAGAAGTCGGTGGGCAGGGCGAGCGCCTCGTCGAGGGCGTTGGTGTGCAGTGACTGGGTGTGGCCCTGGGTGGCGGCCATCGCCTCCACACACGTCCGCGTGACGTTGTTGAAGACGTCCTGCGCGGTCAGCGACCAGCCCGAGGTCTGCGAATGGGTGCGCAGCGAGAGGGACTTGGCGTTCTGCGGGTCGAACTGCCTCACCAGCTTCGCCCACAGCAGGCGGGCCGCGCGCAGCTTGGCGACCTCCATGAAGAAGTTCATCCCGATCGCCCAGAAGAACGACAGCCGGGGCGCGAACGCGTCCACGTCCAGCCCCGCCTCCCGGCCCGCCCGGATGTACTCCACCCCGTCCGCGAGCGTGTACGCCAGCTCCAGGTCGGCCGTCGCGCCCGCCTCCTGGATGTGGTAGCCGGAGATGGAGATGGAGTTGTAGCGGGGCATCTTCTGCGAGGTGAAGGCGAAGATGTCGGAGATGATCCGCATCGACGGCTTCGGCGGATAGATGTAGGTGTTGCGGACCATGAACTCCTTGAGGATGTCGTTCTGGATGGTCCCCGCCAGCTTCTCGGCCGGCACACCCTGTTCCTCGGCCGCCACGATGTAGAGCGCGAGCACGGGCAGCACCGCGCCGTTCATCGTCATCGACACGGTCATCCTGTCCAGCGGGATGCCGTCGAAGAGCTGCCGCATGTCGAGGATCGAGTCGATCGCCACGCCCGCCATGCCGACGTCACCCGTCACACGCGGGTGGTCGCTGTCGTAGCCCCGGTGGGTGGGCAGGTCGAAGGCGACCGACAGACCCTTCTGGCCGGCCGCCAGGTTGCGCCGGTAGAAGGCGTTCGACTCCTCCGCCGTGGAGAACCCCGCGTACTGCCGGATGGTCCAGGGCTGGTTGACGTACATCGTCGGGTAGGGGCCGCGCAGGTACGGCGCCATGCCGGGGTAGGTGCCCAGGAAGTCCAGGCCCTCCAGGTCCTGACCGGTGTACAGCGGCTTGACCCCGATGCCCTCCGGGGTCTCCCACAGCAGGTCGTCACCGCCCGCCGCGTTCTTCACCGCCGAACGCCACTCGTCGGCACCGCCGCCGACGGCCGGGGAACCCAGCTCGATCCCGGAGAAGTCGGGGACGGAGGGGACGGTCATCGGGACACTCCCATACGGTCGAGGGTCGCGGACAGCACGGCCACGGCGTCGCAGCCGGCGAAGACGAAACCGTCGACACCGGTGTACTCGGCGGGACGGCCGGCGAGGAACACGTGCGAGGCACCGACGGCCCTCAGCTCGGCCGCCGCGGTCGCGGCCCGCTCCTCGTAGACGGCGTCACTGGAGCACAGGCAGACCTCCGTGGCACCGCTCTCCTCGAACGTGCCCTCGGTGACGGGCTCGATGCCGCCCGCCTGGAAGAGGTTGGCGGCGAAGGTCGTCCGCGCGGTGTGGGCGGCGGCGGGGCCCAGGGACGCCAGGAAGAGGCGGGGGCGGGAGCCCGTCGCGGCGAGGTGGGCGTCCGAGCGGGCGCGCAAGGTCTCGAACGCCTCGTCACGGCTGACGCGGGGGAGACCGCCGGACGGCGGCTCGGGCGCGGGCTCGCGGACGACCGGCTTCTCGGCCAGATGGGGGAACTCGCTGACGCCGGTGACCGGTTCGCGTCGCCGGGCGAGCTTCGCGCTGCGGGCCGCCCAGGTCTCGGCGAGGCGCTCCCCCACGGCGCCGGAGCGCAGGGCCGCCGCCTGGCCGCCCGCGCGCTCGATCTCCTGGAAGAACTCCCAGCCCGCGTGGGCCAGTTCGTCCGTGAGCCGTTCCACGTACCAGGAGCCGCCCGCCGGGTCGATGACCCGGGCGAGGTGGGACTCCTCCACGAGGATCGTGGAGGTGTTGCGCGCGATACGCCGGGCGAACGCGTCCGGCAGCCCGAGGGCGTGGTCGAAGGGCAGCACGGTGACGGAGTCGGCGCCGCCCGCCCCGGCGGCCAGCGTGGCGATGGTCGTGCGCAGCATGTTCACCCACGGGTCGCGGCGCGTCATCATCACCGGCGAGGTCACCGCGTGCTGGATCTGCGCCCCGGCCGCGGGCGCCCCGCACACCTCGGCCACCCGGGCCCAGAGCCGCCGCGCGGCCCGCAGCTTGGCGATCGTCAGGAACTGGTCGGCGGTCGCGGCGTACCGGAACTCCAGCTGCGCACAGGCCTGTTCGACACTGAGCCCGGCCCCGGTCAGCTCCCGCAGATACGCGACACCGGTCGCCAGCGAGGCACCCAGCTCCTGCGCGGCCGAGCCACCGGCCTCGTGGTACGGCAGGGCGTCCACGGTCAGGGCGCGCAGCCCCGGGTACTTCTCGGCGCACAGCCGGGCCAGCCCGGCCACGGGCCCGAAGTCGTAGGTCTGCCCGGTGCGGGCCTCGTGGCCGAGGGGGTCCGCGCCCAGGGTGCCGCGCGCCGCCTCCTCGGCGACGCCCCGTTCGGCGTACAGGCGCAGCAACTCACCGGCGGCGGGCCCGGTCTCGGCGCCCGCGTCCAGGACGACCGGCGCGAGATCGAGATACACGCCGTCGAGGACCCGGCCGAGCGAGGACACCGGGAGACCGGCCTCGCCGAGCACCAGCCACAGGGAGGTGACGCCGTTCTCCAGGTCGGCGAGGACCGCGTCGCGGTCCGCCGTCGTGTGCCGCTGGCGTACGTCCCAGCCGCCGACGGTGTTGCCCGCGGCCCGGCCTCCTCGTACGAAGGGCGCGAATCCGGGGAGACCGGAAGGGGGCGCGGTGTCGTGCGCGGTGTAGAGGGGACGGGTGCGCAGCCCGTCCTCCAGCGCGGTGGACAGGGCTTCCTCGGCCTGAGCGCCCTCGACGTCCTTGCCCGACTTGCGCAGCACGCCCGCAACGAGGCGTTGCCACTGCTCGTGGGTTGCGTCAGGGAACTCGGTGGCCAGCTCAAGCCCGTCGTCAGGCAGGACCGTCATGCTCGGATGCTAGGCCAGAGGCGCAAAGGAGCAGCAGGGGGCACGGCTGTGACCTTGCCCTCCCCGGGGTGACCTTGAAATCGGATGGGTTACCTGCCGGTCACTTACGGGCCGGGGATGAACGTCGTGGGGTGATCCGCCGTACCTGGTGCCACGCGGCCCGTGCGCCCCCGACGGCACGGTCACCGGGCCGCCCGAGGACAGGAGCGACCCATGGCCGAGAAGTACTTCACCGTGTCCGGGATGAGCTGTGGCCACTGCGCCACGAGCGTCACCGAGGAGGTCGCCGCGGTGCCCGGCGTGAGCGAGGTCGATGTCGACGTACGCGCCGGCCTGGTGACCGTACGCGGCGAGACGGCCGACGACGCGGCCGTACGCGCGGCGATCGTCGAGGCGGGCTACGAGGTCGCCGAGGTCGTACGGCGGGCCGCGGCCTGAGCCGGGAAGCAGGATGGAGAGGCCGGGGCCGGCCGGTGGCAACGGCATGGTCGTGATCGGCGAGTGACGGAATCAGACGGAATCAGTCCGAGGCGAAGGGAAACCGTCAGCACCGACCGGCAGGCGCTCGTCGACCTGATGAGCAGCACGCTCGGCCCGCAGGAGCAGGAGCAGGAGCAGGAGCAGGAGCAGGAGCAGGAGCAGGAGCAGGAGCAGGCGCGGCGGGGCGGTGCCCCTGCTCGACACCCTCACGGCGTACCTACCGGCCGGCCCGCGTCCACACCCTGACCGGGGTGGACCCGACCGACCCCACCGACCGCCGCACCCTCCGGACAGCGGTCATCGGCGCCCGCCTCCTCGACCGGCCCAGGAGACCCCTGCGTTCGACGCGGGCGTCTGCCCAGCCCCCTTGTGAGGGACCTCCGCGGCACCGCACTCGGTGGGGTTCGGCCATTCCCACCCCCTGGCCGGTGTGTGTCTGGCGCCGGATGAGCAGGACGAGCATCGTGGACACCGAGGGCTTCGAGTGACGGCGCACAGGACCGGTGCGCCACGGTGATCGGGAGCCGTGGGGGACAGGTGGAGTTCCGGGTGCTGGGGCCGGTCGAGGTGTGGCTCGACGGGCAGCGGCTGCCGCCGTTCCCGCGCAAGCCGACCGCGCTGCTCACCGCCGGGCTCGTGGAGGCGGGAAAGCTGGTGTCGGTCGACCGGCTGGTCGACGCCGTGTGGGGGGACCGGCCACCGGCGTCGGCGGCGAAGCTGGTGCAGGGGTATGTCCTCAAGCTGAGGCAGGTGCTCCACAGGCCGGACACCCGAGAAGTGATCAAGACCCGTCCCCGCGGCTATGTGTTCGAACCGCAGGAGGGACAGCTGGATCTGCAGCTGTTCCAGGCGCTGCTGGATCGAGGGCACGCGGAAGCGGCCCGGGGCGAACACGGCGGTGCCGCGGACCTCTTCGAGGAGGCGCTGGCGCTCTGGAGGGGCCCCGCGCTCGGCGCTCCGACGACCTCGGTGCTCCAGGCCGAGGCGACGCGGCTGGAGGAGATCCGGCTGGCCACGGTGGAGCGCGTGCTCGACGCGCGGCTGGAACTGGGCGGTGGAGCGGAGCTGGTGGGCGACCTCACCGGGCTGGTGGCCGAACATCCGCTGCGGGAGCGATTACGGGTGCAGCTGATCATCGCCCTGGACCGCTGTGGACGCCGGGCGGACGCCCTGGCCGTGTACCGGGACGGCCGTCGTCTGCTGCACACCGAGTTGGGTATCGAACCCGGCCCGGAGCTGCGGGAGGCGAACGCCCGGCTGCTGGTGGCCGACCAGCCCGCCGGAGGCGGCGCCGTTCGGGAGACGCGAGCACGGTGGGGGATGCGCACGAGGCGCGAGCCCGGCGGGGCACCGGCTCCCGTGCAGCTGCCGGCCCCGCCGAAGTGGCTGACCGGACGCGCGAGGGAAACGGCCCGTCTGGAAGCCGCACTGCGCGAGGGCGGCGAGGACGGCCGGGTCTGTGTCGTGCACGGGATGGCGGGTGTCGGCAAGACGGCACTGACGCTGCACGTGGCGCACCGGGTCGCGTCGGCCTTCCCGGACGGGCAGTTGCATGCCGGGCTGGGAGGTGGGGACCCGGCCCGTGCGGCCGACCCCGCCGAGGTCCTCGCGGGTTTCCTGCGCGCACTGGGCGTCGGACCGGGCCAGGTCCCCTCCTCGCTGCCCGAACGAGCGGCCGCGTTCCGTACCGTGCTGGCCGGTCTGAGGGTGCTCGTGGTGCTGGACGACGCCGTCGGCGAGGAGCAGGTGCGCACCCTGCTCCCGGGCGCGGGCAGCGGGAGCGCCGTGCTGATCAGCAGCCGGAAGGCCCTGCACGGCCTGGACTGCGTCGAGCGGGTGGGCCTGGAGGTGCTGGATCCCGCCCATGCCGTGCAGCTCCTGGCCCGGCTCGCGGGTCTCGCGAGGACGACGGCGGAGCCCGAGGCGGCGGCCGAGATCGCCCAGTTGTCCGGCGGGCTCCCGCTGGCCCTGCGTATCGCCGGATCCCGGCTCGGCACCCGCAGCGCCTGGCCGCTCGGCGCCCTGGCCGAGAGGCTCCGCGACGAACACGTCCGGCTGGACGAGATGGCCTCCGGGGACCTGGACGTACGGGCCGGGATCGAGGTCAGCTACCGTGCGCTGCCGGCGGCGGAACGACTGGTCTTCCGCCGGCTCGGGATGCTGGAGTCACCGGATCTCGCGCCCTGGGTGGCCGCGCCGCTTGCGGGCATCGACGTGTCCGACGCGGAACGTCTGGTCGACCGGCTGGCGGACGCCCATCTGCTGGAGCCGCTGGGGGCGGACCGCACCGGCCGCGTTCGCTACCGCTTCCACGACCTGGTCCGGCTGTACGCCAGGGAACGAGCCGAGCGGGAGGACACCCGGCAGGACCGGACCTCGGCGCTGTCCCGGCTGCTGCGTACCTGGCTCACGCTCACCCGCCGGGCCGGGGACCTCGACCCCACCGGGGTGCCGCACCTCGCGCCCCAGGGCGCCGCGGAGGGCGCGGACGCCGACCTGGGACTGGGCGGGCGGCTGCTCGCCGACCCGCGCGCGTGGCTCCACGCCGAGCACGGTTCGCTGGTCGCCGGGGTGGTCCTGGCGGCGCGCCTCGATCTCGACGAGGCGGCGTGCGACCTGGCCTCGGCGCTCGTCCAGGCCTCCTTCCGGGTGAACAACCAGTTCGGGGACTGGGAGCGCACCCACGACGCCGCCCTCGCCGCAGCCCGCCGGGCGGGGAACCCGCGCGGGGAGGCCGTGGTGCTCACCGGCCTCGGACAACTGCGCTACGAACAGGACCGGTTCGACGAGGCCGAGCGCCACTTCCGTGAGGCACTGGCCGGTTTCGTACGCCTGGACGACCTCGGCGGCCGGGCCACGGCCCTCGCGGGGATCGCCGTCGCCGGCCGGGAGCAGGGCAACTTCGGCGAGGCGACGGCCTGTCTGGAACAGGCCCTGTCCGCGTTCGAGGAACTCGGGGACGCCGCGGGGGCGGCCGGCGCCCGCTACGACCTGGGGTCGATCCTGCGGGAGAAGGGGAACTTCGACGAAGCGACGGTCCACCTCAGCAGGGCGCTCGCGATCTACCGGTCCCTGGGCAGTCGGCGGGGTGAGGGGCTGGCCCTGCGGGCGATCGGACTCGTGCACCGCGCGGACGGTGACCTGACGCGCGCCGAGCAACGGTGCTCGCAGGCGCTCGACCTCCTGCGATCGGCGGATGACCGGCTGATGGAGGCGTACGCCGTACAGGCGTTGGCCAAGGTCCGCTTCCGGCTGAAGCCCGACGACGCGGAGCTGCCCGCGCTTCTCGGCGCGCTACGGGTGTGCCGCGAGCTGGACGATGGATTCGGCGAGGCACTGCTGCTGCGCACCCTCGGCGAACTGCATCTCGCCCAGGGGCGGGTGGACCATGCCTCGGCCTGTCTCCGGCAGGCACTGGAGCTGTGGACACGGCTGCGGCATCCGGTCTTCCGCGCCCGCACCCTGCGCGATCTGTCCCGCCTCCACGAACTCGTCGGCGACCGGCCCGGCGCCCGCGCGCTGCGCCAGGAGGCGCTGCTGACGTTCCAGCTCTACGGCACCCGGGAGTACGCCGAACTACGCGCCGTCGAGGAGCCGGACCCGAGCGTCCACACGGGCTGAACCAGGACTGAACCGGCACTGCGCCCCGGCTGCACCGCCGTCGCCCACAGTGAGGGGGCAACGAAGGAACAGGACCCGACCAAGGGGGAAGAACCCGATGCGCAAGCGCACCATCGCGGCTCTGTCCGCATCCGCAGCCCTGGCCGCCGTGGCCGTCGCGGCGCCCACCGCGTCCGCCGAACCGAACCCGCCCGGCTGCGACCGGGGGGCCTTCTGCATCTACTCCGGCACGGGGCAGACCGGTTCACTGGTCGTGGAGAGCCAGGGCAACTGGTCCGGCAGCGTCAGTGGGCGGTCCGTCTTCAACAACGGCACGAGCTTCCCCGGTGCCGACCACATCCAGCTCACCTGGACCTACAACGGGGGCACGCACAGCGACTGTCTCCACTTCAACCCGGGCCCGGGCGACTACAAGTGGGACTTCGCGCCCGGCGTCGTCTTCAAGAAGGCCACCTGGCGCGGCGAGTGCTGAACCCCGCCACCGCACGCACGGCCGCCGCGGACATCCGCGGCGGCCGTGCCGCGTTCCGGGGGCGGTGACCGGGCAAGCCCTCGGGGACGGTCGTCGGATGTCGCGGAAGAGACCGGCGAGCGGCGTGACCTTCCGCGATGTTCGCTCGGCGGTCACCGACCCGTGCCGACGACCTTTCGGTTGTTTCACGCTCGTGCCGGTCGACGGGGCCGGAAGTCCCCACGGGTGGTCGGCCTTGCTCCGACGACAGCACGGGCTCCCGGGCCCCTGTTGCCGAGGCGAGCGGTCCCTCGCACGTGCCCAGCGGGCGAAGGCGTAGGAGCTGATCGAGCGGCTCTTCGCCGAGGGACGCGTCCGGATTCCTGATCCCGATGACGACGAGGTCGCGGGGTCCGGCGCGTCGTCGATCGCGCGAGGCGTCACGGCCAGGAGCCGGCAGGCGAACAGATCGAGAAGGTTCCTCATGGCGGGCCGAAGGAAGGTGATCCTCGTGGAGGACCGGCCAGTATTCGTGGGCTGCGACGGGCCGAGCGGATGCGGATGAGGTCGATCGCACGGCATCCGGTCAGCTCGAAGAGCACCGCCGTGCGGGCCCTGTCGGGCGACCGGCCACCGCGGTACCGGCGGCCGGCCGAGGGATCGGTCGTCGACCCGGTCGAGGTGGAGATCCGCGAACTGCTGCGGGAGACCCCGGCAATGCCCGCGACGGTGTCGCCGAGCGGGTCGGCTGGGGAGAGGTCGGTTTACTGCCGGTAATGATCACGATGACGTATCCTTCTCAAGCGTTGATGGGTAACCGGGGGGCGACTGTGAGTAAATTGACGTTTAGGGTTTTAGGGCCGTTATCTGTCCAGGCCGGCGAGAAGACCATCAATCCGGGGGGGAACCGGCAGCGGACCATTTTGGCCGCGCTTCTGCTGGCCCGGAACCGTGTGGTCTCGGTGGACTCGCTCATCTATGCGGTCTGGCCCGGTGGTGCCCCTGCCACGGCACGCAACCAGATCGCGATCTGCGTGGCGGGACTGCGGAAGGTCTTCAGCGAACAAACGGGTCACACCGAGCTGATCAGTACCTCGCATCCGGGGTACGTTCTGAACAGCCTCAACCACTACGTCGACGCGGTGGAATTCGAGGAGCGCGTACGTCAGGCCAGGGACGAGGCCCGCGCGGGACGGGCCGCAGCGGCATGTGAACTGATCGGCGACGCACTCGGATTGTGGCGTGGGCCCGCCTTCGACGGTCTGGACGGCGAGCGCTTCACCGAGGAGGCGGACCGGCTCGCGTCGGTGCGGCTCAGCGCGTACGAGGAGTACACGGAGCTGCAGTTGAAGCTCGGCCACCACCGCACGATCATTCCTGAGCTGACCGCCCACGTCAGGGAGCACCCGCTGCGCGAGCAGGCCCGGGCCCATCTGGTCCTGGCTCACTACCGGGCAGGCCGCAGGGCCGATGCCCTCGCCCTCTTCCGCGAGGGCCGCGACCTGATGGCCGAGGAACTGGGTATCGAACCCGGTCCGGCCCTGCAGGCGCTGCACAACCTCGTCCTGCAGGACTCGCCCACGCTCACCCTGCCGCCGACCAACCCGGTTCCGGCCCAGCACACCGGAGCGCCGACTCAACTCCCCGTTCAGTCAGCCTCGTTCACGGGTCGTGCGGCGGAGTTGCGGCAGTTGGACCGGATGTTGGACGAGCGGTTGGGTCAGCACCCGCTGAAGATCGGTGTCATCAGCGGGGTGAGCGGGGTGGGTAAGACCGCTCTCGCGGTGCACTGGGCCAACCAGGTCGTTCCACGCTTCCCGGATGGTCAGCTCTTCGTCGATCTACGCGGGTATCACGAGGAGGAGCCGGTATCCGCCGCCGCCGTCCTCGACCAGTTCCTGCGTGGGCTGGGCGTGCAGACCGCGCAGATTCCGGCCGATCCCGGGGAGAGGGCCGCGCTCTATCGCAGCCTGCTCGGCGGCCGTCGCGTTCTGATCGTCCTGGACAACGTCCGGGACGCCGAGCAGATACGGCCGCTGCTGCCCGGCAACGGACGCTGCTGCGTGCTGATCACCAGCCGGGATCCGATGACCGACCTGCTCGGGGACTACGCTGTTCTCCCGGTCCCGCTGCAGGTGATGACGTCCGGTGAGGCGATGTCCCTGCTCGCCGAGATCGCCGGTGACGAGCGAATCTCGGCGAGCCCGGACGCCACCGCCGATCTGGCGGAAATGTGCGACCGGCTGCCACTGGCACTGCGCATCGCCGGGGCTCGGCTCGCCGCCAAGCGGTACTGGTCCGTGCCGGACCTGGTGCGGCGCCTGCGCGACCAGCGGCGTCGGCTCGACGAGCTCAGCCTCGGCGACCAAGGGGTGCGCGCCGGCTTCCGGCTCAGCTACCGAGACCTGTCCGAGCCGGCCCGCAGGCTCTATCGGCTCATCGGTCTCCTGACGGTGTCCACCTTCGCCGGCTGGGTCACCGCCTCACTGCTCGACGCCGACGGTGACCGGGCGGAGATCCTGATCGAGGAGTTGATCGACGCCCAGCTTCTGGAGGTCGCTTCGATCGACCCCTCGCTCGGGGTGCGCTACCAGTGCCAGAACCTGCTGCGGCTCTTCGCCTGGGAGTGCGCGCTCGCCGAAGAGAGCGAGGAGGAGAGGGCGGCTGCTCTCGAACGCGTGTACGCGGCCTATCTGCATCTCGCCGATGCGGCCCACCGGCGTGAATACGGCGGCAACCACTCGTTCGAGTACGGGTTCCCGCTCGGTCGGCCGCTGCCGTCGGAGCTGGTGGACTCCCTGGTGAAGGAACCACTGGCGTGGTTCGAGTGGGAGCGCACCGCGCTGACCGACGTCATCGCGCAGGCGGCGGCCGCCGACCGGTCGGCCTACGCCTGGGGGCTCACCGTGAACGCCACGACGCTCTTCGAGGCGCGGAACTTCCTGGAGGACTGGTCCTCCTGTGCGGCGGTCTCCCTCGCGTCCGCACAGCGCACCGGGGACCGGCATGGCCAGGCGACCATCCTGCGGTCCATGGGCATGCTGGCGATCTACCAGCGACAGTACAGAGATGCGGAGTCCTGGCTGGATCGATCGCTCGCTCTGTTCGAGACGGTCGACGCGCCCCACGGTCACGCGCTGGTGCTGCGCAACCTGGCCCTGTGCCGGCGGTTCTCCGGTGACCTCGCGGAAGCCGGGCGGCTGACCCGGCGTTCTCTGGAGGGGTTCCGTACGGCCGGAGATCTGGCGGGCGAATCACACGCTCTGGGACTGCTCGCCCAAATCGAACTGGAGAGCGGCAATGTGGCGGCGGGGATGGAACTGTCCACCCGGGCCATCGGCAAGAGCCGCGAAGCCGGTTCGCTCCGTGGTGAGGCGCAGAACTCCTACCGCCTCGCCGAGGCTCTGATGCTGCAGGGCAATTACCTCGCAGCCGAACAGGTGTGCTTCGAGGCGCTGGCCCTGATTCGCTCCGGCGTCGACCGGCTCGGCGAGGGGCACGTGCTGCGCGGGATCGGTGAGGCGCGCTGGCGCAGGGGCGCACCCTCCGAGGCCCTGCCCGTGCTGAGCGAGGCCATGGAGGCCGCCGACGCCGTGAACGACCGATACCTGCGGGCGCGCGCCCAGACGGATCTCGCGTGTGCGCAGTTGCTGCTGGGGGCGCCGGAGACGGCCGAGTTGCTGGCGAGGGCGCGCAAGACCTTCGCGGAACTTGGGGCCCACGCCTGGGAGGAACGTGCGGGCGAGCTGATCAAGGTGGCGGAACGGCTCGTGGCCGACCCCTCCGTGTTCCGGCTGACGGTCGAGGAACTGGCCCGGATCACCGACGGCTGATCCGGGCGCCGGGGTCGAGCGAAGCCCCGGCGGTACGCACACCGGACGAGGCCGGCCTCATGGAGAGTGACATCCATGAGGCCGGCCTCGTCCGGTGTGGGACCGGCGGGGAGGTCGCCGGGGTGCCAGGGTCAGGTCCAGGGGACCTCATCGGTTCTCGTGATGACGCCTGCGGGCAGTGCGTCCGCCGAGGAGGCCGAAAGAGTCAGCACAGCCTGTACCGACGCCGCCTCGTTCGCGCTCGCCGACACGGTGCCGGTGGACACGAGGCCGAAAGCGAATGCAAAGACGATTCCGGCGGAAGCAGCTGTGCGGGTGCTACGCATCCTTTTTCTCCTCCAGGAGATCTGTGATTCCGGCGGCTTGCCGCTCGCCGGAAGAACTAGGAGGAGATTAGGAAGCGGATCTATTGCCGTGATTTCGCTCAGATATCGGCGCCGTCGGCGCCCGTGCGCCGTTCGCTCCTACGACCAGGCGCCGAGACGGGTCATCCGCTCGGCGACGCTTTCCGCCGTCGGGTTGTCCAGGTGGCCGGCGAGAGCCCCGTCGGCGAGGAAGAGGACCCGGTCCGCATAGGACGCGGCTCCCGGGTCGTGGGTCACCATCACCACGGTCTGCCCCGCCTCGTCCACGCACGTCCGCAGGAGGCCGAGGATCTCGCGGGCGGTGACCGTGTCCAGGGCACCGGTGGGTTCGTCGCCGAAGATGACATCCGGGCGGGTGACCAGTGCCCGGGCGATCGCCACTCGCTGCTGCTGACCGCCGGAGAGTTCGCCCGGCCGGTGTCCCGTACGGCCCGTCAGACCCACGCGTTCCAGGATCTCCTCCAGCCACGTGTTCTCGATGCGCTCACCGGCCAACCGCAGTGGCAGCTCGATGTTCTGACGTACAGTCAGCGAAGGGACCAGGTTGAACGACTGGAAGACGAAGCCGATCTGCCGGCGGCGCAGTTTGGTCAGTGCCGTCTCGCCCAGCCGGCTCAGCTCGACTCCTCCGACACTGGCGGAACCGGAGGTCGGCCGGTCGAGCCCCGCGGCACAGTGCAGAAAAGTGGACTTGCCGGATCCGGAAGGTCCCATGACCGCGGTGAAGGAGCCTCGCGGAATCTCCACCGAGACCTGGTCGAGCGCGCGGACTTGGGTACCGTCCTTCCCGTACACCTTGCTGACGCCGGTCAGCGTCAGAGCGGGCGACCTACGGCGCTCGCCGTCACGGGACGGGGCACCACTGATTTCGGTCCGCATGGGGGGATGGTCCTCTCGTGAGCAGAGCGTTACCCACCAAGCCTGCCTGGCTGTTCTCTGAAGTTTCTATGTGGCGTGGAACATTCCGGGCGCCGGCCGGAGATCGGCTCGAAATCGAAGCGATAATGCGCCAAAAGCGGCCACCCCTACCGTGGATGGCAGTGCTCACCGCACTGTCAACCGAACGGGGTTAACCATGGACTTCCGAGTTCTCGGTCCGATCGAGGCGAGACGGGGTGACACTCGTATCCCGCTCTCCGGGTCGAAGGTGCATACCGTGCTCGCCGCCCTGCTGCTCGCCCGGGGACGGGTTGTGTCCGATTCTCGGCTCAGCGCGCTGCTGTGGGGATGGGAACCGCCCGCCACGGCCGGCGCGCAGATCTATACCTACATGTCGCGGCTGCGGAAGCGGCTCGGCGACGAGGTCGAGATCATTCGTCGTCCGCCCGGCTATCTGATGGTGGTCGCCCAGGGCAGCCGGATCGACCTGCTGGAGTTCGAACAACTGGAGCAGGAAGGCCGCGCCGCGCTCGGGGCACGGCGGTACGAGGACGCCGCCCGCCTGCTGGACCGCGCCCTGACGCTGTGGCACGGGCCCGCACTGAGCAACGCCACCCACTATCTGCAGGACATGGAGCTGCCGCAGCTGGCGGAGGGGCGAACCCTGGCCCTCGAAGCACGCATCGAGGCGGACCTGGCACTCGGCCGCCACGAAGAGGTCGTCGCCGAACTCATCGGCCTGGTGGCCCGGTTCCCGGTGCGCGAACAGCTCCGGGCTCAGCTGATGACCGCCTTGTACCGCTGCGGCCGACAGGCCGACGCGCTGCACGTCTACCACGAAGGCCGGGGCATGCTCGCCGATCAGCTCGGGGTCGATCCGGGTGAGGCCCTCGACGCCACCTATCAGGCGGTGCTGACCGGAAGCATCGGGCTGGAGTCGCCCCCTCTGATCGCTCTGCGCGAGGGGTTCCCGGCCGCCTCGGCGCCCGCGATGCTGCCGCCCGACGTGGAGGACTTCGTCGGGCGCGCCGACGAAGTGGCCGCGCTGCGGGCGGTCCTGGAACCGGACGACTCCCCGGGCTGGCGTCCCCGTCGCTGTCTGCTGACCGGGATGGCCGGCATCGGCAAGACGGCACTCGCCGTCCGGGCGGCGCATCTCGGCGCCGCCCACTACCCGGACGGTCAGCTGTACGTGGAGCTGCGTGAGCCGGACGGTACGCCGCGCGACCCCTGCGCCGCCCTGGTCCGCCTGTTGCGGGCCCTCGGCGAGCCCCGGATCGACTCCCAGGTGGACCATGACGACCTGGACGAACTCATCCGCCTCTACCGTGCACGCACGGCCGACAAGCGGATGCTCGTCGTCCTCGACGATGCCGTGGGCGATCTTCAACTACAGCCGCTGATGCCGAGCACGGTGACGGCCTCGGTACTGATCACCTGCCGTACCCATCTCACACAGGTGCCCGGCGCCCAGACGATCCGGGTCGGGCCGCTGGACAAGCGCGGGTCCCGAGCGCTGCTCGCCTCCGCCGCGGGCCGGGAGCGGATCTCGGCGGATCCGGGCGCCACCGACGCGCTCGTCGACCACTGCGCCGGCCTGCCTCTGGCGCTGCGCATCACCGGCACCCGGCTGGCGGCCCGGCCGCACTGGTCGCCGGCCCGGCTGGCCGCGCGGCTCGCCGACCCGCGGACCAGGCTGGACGAGTTGCGCTTCGGGGATCTGAGCGTGCGGCAGGCCCTGGCGCGTTCGCTGTCGCCGCTGTCCGCGACCGGACTCGCGGCGCTGCGTGGTCTGGCCCGGTTCAGCAGCGGTAGCTGCACGGCCCAGGAGATGGCGATGGTGCTGGAGATCAGCGAGACCAGGGCCGAACGCGGGCTCGAGGAACTCGTCGACACGGCGCTGTTGAACATCGACGGCCTGGACATGCAGGGGCGGCCGATCTACCTCTGTCATGGACTGGTACGGCTGTTCGCCCGGGAGCTGGACCGGCCAGGGCGGCTCCCGCTGCAGCGGCGCGTGGCCAGAGAGGTCGCGTAGTAGTCGCGCAGGCGGCCGGTCACCAGGACCTGCTGGCGCGGCGGAAGACGGGTGTGAACCGGTCGACCGCCGGGAGGATCACGGTCCTCACGACCGACCACGCGTCGCGGACCACCCTTTCCCGCGGTGGCCGCTGCTCGCTGGTCACGGCCGCCGCAGTGATCTCCCACACCGCCGCCACGGCCGCGGCGGCCCACACCTCGCAGGCCGGCCGGGCCGGGCGCGCCACCGCTTTGCCCGCGTCGAGCCGTCCCGCGAGGGCGGCGATCTCCCGGCGTCGCATCTCGGCCGCGAGTCTCGGTTCCGGCCAGGTGAAGAGGGTCGCTGAGCTCGGGTGGTCGTACACATGGCGTACCCAGGCGGAGATCCGCAGGCGCTCGCGGGTCTCCCAGTCGAACGAGGTGCCCGGGTCGGCGGCCTCCACGGCGGCGGCGAGCTTGTCGAGGTACTCCACCCACTCGGCGTCGTGTTCGCGCACGGCCTCGGGCAGCGGGGCAGAGGGCATCTCCACAGTCATGACAGATCCTTGTCTCGGTGTGTTTTCGGATGGAGCTCGACGGTCGGATCGGTGGGTGCCGGTGGGGTCGCCACTGCCGCCACGTATCCCTCGCCCACGTCGAGGTCCGCCACCGACCACGCGGTGGCCCGGCCCCGGTGCGCATGGCTGATCAGCACCGGGCCGGGGTCGTCGAGATGGGTTTCCAGGCGGTTCAGCCGGGTTCCGACGAGGCCGGTGCCCAGGGCTTTGACCACCGCCTCCTTCCGGGTCCAGCCGCGCAGGAGGAGCCGGTCGCGCTGCTCTCCCGGCGGCACGGAGTGGACGGCCGCGCGCTCGCGGTCCGTCAGCGCGAGCTCGGCCATGGCGTCCGTGCACGAGCGCAGCGCCTCCACGTCCACGCCCACCCGGGCCGCCGTGCCCAGCGCGAGGAGACCGCGGCCGGTCGTGCGCGAGAGGCTGATGGCGAGGGGAGTATCGGGGTGGGCGAGGCGCGGCGGGCCGTGGCGCGGATCACCGCAGCCGGGGCAAGCCTCCCGGCCCAGGACGATCTCGCTCGCGGGGACGCCGAGCAGTGCGCCCAGTGCCCGTCGGGCGGCGGCCCTGGTGCGGGCGAAAGCGGCGGCGGCCGACTCGTCCCGGAAGAGCCGGAGGCGCTCGCGCTCGGTGGCCCCGAGCAGGGCCACGTCGTCCGGGTCGACGCGGTCGGGCAGCTCCCACCACCACACCCGCGTCGCCGCCGACTGCTGGGGGAGCGGTGCCGAGCCGATGAGTGAGGGCATCTTCTCCGCTCCCTCAGGCCGACAGCAGCGTGGCCTGGATCAGGCGCAGCAGCGCCGGCCGATGCCGCTCCAGGTAGAAGTGGCCGCCGGGGTAGACCCGGTGATTGAATCCGCCGGAGGTGAGCTCCGCCCACTTCAGGGCGTCCTCGACGGGGACCAGCGGGTCACGGTCTCCGACCAGGGCCGTGATCGGGGCGTGCAGGACGTCCAGTTCGGGCAGGACGGGCCGGTAGGCCGCGCTGAGCCGGTAGTCGGCCCGCAGCGCCGGCAGCAGCAGTGCCGCGAGTTCGGGGTCGTCCAGGAGTTCCGTGTGCGGCGCGCCCAGCCGCTGGATCTCGGCGATCAGGGCCGGGTCGTCGTACGCCTCGATGTCGACCGGCTCGCCCACGTGCGGTGCCGAGGCGCCCGAGACGAAGATGCGCTGCGGGCCGTGCCCGTGCAGCCGTTCGAGGCGGCGGGCGACTTCGTAGGCGACGTCCGAGCCGAGACTGTGTCCGAAAAAGGCGTACGGCAGGTCGAGGTGCGGGCGCAGTGCCTCGGCGATCCGGTCCGCGAGCTCGTCCATCCGCTCGACGGGCGGTTCGCGGAACCGGTCCTGGCGTGCGGGGAGCGTGGCCGCCAGGACCTCGATCCCGGTGGGCAGGCCCTCGGTCCAGTCGCGGTACAGGCTGGCGGCGCCGCCGGCGTGGGGGAAACACACCAGCCGTACCCGAGGGTGCGAGGTGCGGGCCTGGCGCCGGAACCAACGCGCGGAGTCCGCCGCCGGGGCGACGCTGAGGAGATCTGCGGGGAGGGTCATCGGTTCTCCGTCGGACGAGAGCTGGAGGCGTTCGGCTCGTGGCGGCCGCTGCTCAGCCGGTCATGGCGACGAGCACCCGTCGGCTTCCCGTGAAGGGACGACGGCCGTGCCCGACGAGGACGTTGTCGATGACCAGCAGGTCACCGGTGTTCCAGTTCACGTCCACGGCGGTTTCCAGGCCGCGGTCGCGGATCTGCAGGACGTGGGCGTCGGGGATGGGGGTGCCGTCGGCGAAGGTCACGTACTGCGGCAGGTCCTCCGGCGGGAGGAGCTGGGCGAGCGCACCGGCCGCCTCGTCGCCCAGGGCCGCCGGGTGCCACTGGTCGGCCTGGTTGAACCAGACCTCGGCGCCGGTGACGGGGTGCCGGACGGTGGCCGGACGCACCAGGCTGACCCGAAGTCCGCCGTCGGGCCGCCAGGCCCACTCGGCCTCCGTGCCGTTCAGGTACTCCTCGACAGCGGTCCGGTCGCCGGTCTCGAAGGTGTCCTGCCAGCTCTTGCCGAGCCCCATTCCGTCGTGGAGGTTCTGGGTGTAGCGAACGCCGGCCGAGAAGGCTTCACGGACCTCGGCGTCCAGGGCGGCCAGCCAGGCCTCGCCGTCGACGACCGGAGTGGCGCCGCCGGTCTCGGCCGCCTGCTCGCAGAAGAAGGCGAGCCGGCTGGGCCAGGTCTCCGCGTAGGACAGCTCGTTGTGCATGGAGATCGTGAACTGCTGCGGGTACTCGGTCGAGGTGTAGAGGTTGTCGCCGACCTTGGTGCGGGGCGAGTTGCCGTGCACGTAGGCCAGCCGGTCGGGCAGGACGAGGTCGAGGGCCCGGTCGACGGTGTCCACCGTGAGTCCGAAGCCCCGGAAGACCAGGGCCCGGTGCTCGATCAGGAGACGTCCGACGTGCTCGTCGTCGGCGAGGAAGGACAGCAGCCCCTCGGGGGTGGCCGGGGTACCGGTGTCCGCGGAGGTCAGCTCCAGCAGGGGCGTGCCGGCGGTCGTAGTGGTCACGTCGTTCACTTCTCTCACTTCTCGTCGGGTACGGGGTGGGGGGTCGTGTCGTCGGCGGGGGCCTCGCGGTCCGCCTGTTCCGGCAGGGGAGCGGCCGGCAGGAGGAAGGACAACAGGGCGATCAGCCCCATGGCGGCGGCCGCGGCGAACACCGTCGTACCGCTGCCGAAACTCTCCAGGGCGAACCCGCCCGCGACGGTGCCGAGTGACGAGGCGCCCGTGGCGATCAGGCCCATGGCGGCTCCGACCCTGCCCTGCAGCCGGTCGGGGGTGACCATCACCTGGTAGATGCCGCCGGCGACGTTGGTGACGCTGCCGATCATGGCGGCCCCCAGGAAGATCAGGCCGAGCAGGATCGGATCGGCGGTCAGACCGACCAGCGGCATGAGCAGTGCCCAGCCGACGGCTCCGCCGATCAGCAGCCCGCGCAGGCTGATCCGGCGCATCCACCAGGAACCCGTCAGCGCGCCGAACAAGCCCCCCAGTCCGCTGACCGCGGTGATGACGCCGACGACGCCCGCCGAACCGCCGTCCTCCTTGATGATGACGATCAAGGCCAGCGAGAGGACCTGGAAGAGCAGGTTGGAGCCGCTGATCAACAGCATGCCGCTGCGGAGGAAACGTTGCCGCCAGGTCCAGCCCAGACCCTCGCGCAGCTCCGCGGTGATGTTGCCGGGCTGCTGGGTGCGCTCCTCCTGGAACTTCTTGCGGATCAACAGCAGGGAGACCAGCGAGACGGCGTGCGCGACCGTCGCGAGGAGGAACGGAGCCGAGCGGCTCAGCGCGTACAGGACGCTGCCGCCCGGCTGGCCGAGGAGCCCCGCCGCCTGGGTGCGCGCCTCGTTGGCGGACAGGGCCTTGGCCAGTTGTCCGGACGGGACGAGGTGACGTACCCCGGCCCGCTCGGCCAGCCGGTAGAAGATGGCCAGACTTCCCTGCACGAAAGTGGCGGCCATCAGCAGCCAGATCCACACATGCCCGGCGAGCACGGCCGCGGCGACCGCGCCGGTGGCGAGCAGCGCACCCAGGTCGCAGAAGATCATCAGTCGGCGACGGTCGAACCGGTCGACCAGCGCACCGGCGTGCATCTGCACCAGGAGGTTCGGAAGCAGGGCGGCGAAGCCCACCAGACCCGCCGAACTCGCCGACCCGGTGGTCCAGATGACCAGCAGCGGATACGCGATGCCGCTGACCCTGGCACCCAGGGCGGTGGCTGCCGCGCCGATCCAGAGCAGGACGAAGTCACGGTTGCCGCGCAGCGGTGACCCGTGCGACGAGTCCGGCTCCGGCTCGGCGGCTCTCGCGGTGGACGGTACGGTCGTCACGGCCTCGCCTCTCCACCGGTCGCGTCGGCGACGGCTCCGTGCCGGATCCACTCCAGGACCGCCATGGCGCTGTGCATCTTGTTCTCCGCCTGGTCGAAGGCGATGCTCGCGGGCCCGTCGAGTACCTCGGCGGTCACCTCCTCGCCCCGATGGGCGGGCAGGTCGTGCAGGAACAGAGCCTTCGGCGCGTGGTCCCACAGCGCCTGCGTGACCTGGAACGGCGCGAAGAGTTCACGCCAGTTCGGGTCGGGCTTGCTGGTGCCGGTCGTCTGCCAGCGGGTGGTGTAGACGGCGTCGAGGTCATCAGGCAGGCCGTCCATGTCATGGGCCTCGGAGATCCGGGACCCGTACCGCTCGGCCTGTTCCCGGGCGCGGTCAAGGATCGTCCGGTGCACGCCGTAGCCGGCCGGGGTACGCAGTTCGAGGCTGGTGCCCGGGAAGCGGGTGAGGGCGAGGGCGAGGGCCGCCGCCGAGTTGTTGCCCTCACCGACGTACAGCAGGTTCAGCCCCTCGATCCGGCCGAAGGCCAGTTGGAGCGTGGTCAGGTCGGTGAGTCCCTGGGTGGGGTGCTCGGCGGCGCTCATGGCGTTGACCACCGGCAGGCGTCCGCCGCCGGACAGACCGGCGAGCTCCTCGTCGGACCCGGCGGTGCGGGCGACGAGCACGTCGAGCATCCGGGACATGACCCGTCCGGTGTCCTCGACGGTCTCACCGGTGTTGACCTGGAGGTCGTCGGGCCCGTACGTGACGATCTGCGCGCCGAGGCGCAGCGCCCCGGCCGAGAAGGCGGTACGGGTGCGGGTGGACGTCTTCTTGAAGTAGATGCCGGCGACCCAGCCCGTGAGCGGACGCTCGTCCGCCCCGGCGCCGGAGGCGAAATGGGCGCCGCGGGTGACGATGGAGCGCAGGTCCTCGTCGGTGAGGTCGTCTATGGACAGCAGCCGGCGGGCGGATAGGGAGGTGGTCATGTGGTCCCGTCCTTCGCGGATGGTGGGGAGGGTGGGGAGGGTGGGAATGGCGCGGGGGTGCGGGGCCGGCCCGGGGGCGGCGGCCCACCCCGCACGGTCAGTCCTGGGCGTCGGGGTTGACCCGCCCCACCTCCCACAGCCGGGCCAGCTCGCCCTGCGCGGCCCAGCGGTCCTGCTCGCGCACGGCCGTCATCAGCCACTTCAGGACGGGTCTCGCGTGCTCGGCGTTGGCCAGCATCACCAGTCCGGTGCCGGACTCCATCTGGTTCAGCGCCATGGCCCGGTAGCCCGCGGTCTGGCCGGTGTGGCCGTAGTCGAGTCCGCCGCCGGAACCGTCGACGAACACGCCCATCCCGTAGAAGTGGCAGGGCTCGACGATGGTGAGCATCCGCTCGGTCAGCTCGCGGGTGAGCACCGGCGAGGGCAGTCCGCGGTAGGCCCGCCCGATCTCCACGGTGACCTTGGCCAGGTCGGCCGCGGTGGTCCACAGCCCGGCCGCGGCCGACTCGGGGTGGGCCTGCCAGCCGCCCGGGTGCGGGACGCCGGGAGCGTCGTGCCCGTACGCCACGGGGTGGCCGAGGCCGCGCGGATCCGCGGTGACGTAGTGGCTGTCCGTCATACCGAGCGGCTCCAGCACCAGTTCCCGCATGAGATCCGCGAACGGGGTGCCGGTGACGTCCTCCATGAGCTGCTGGAGGACGGTGTAGCTGATGTTGTTCTTCAGGAACACCCTGCCGGGGACGCCGTCCAGCTGGCCGGCCGGGGTCTTGGCGGGGGCACGGCCGAGCAGCACGTCCAGGGCGGTCGGCAGCGGCTCGTCGGGCGCGTAGTAGTGGTCGTCCGGGTTGTCCGCGAGGTTGTTGACCGCGCTGGTGAAGCGCAGCAGTCGCTCGGCGGTGACCGGGTCGGCCGGATCGGTGTCCGGGATCCGCCAGGAGGTCAGATACCGGTTGACGTCCTCGTCGAGGTCGATCACCCCGTCCTTGGCCAGCCGCAGCACGCCGAGTGCGGTGACGTGCTTGCTGATCGACCCGGCCGGGAAGAGCGTGTCCGGGGTGACCCGTTCCGCCCCGCCTTCGCGGGTGACGCCATAGGCCCCTGTCTGGGCGATCTCGCCTCCGCGGATCACGGCGATGCTGACACCGGGCACCTGATACTGGGCCATCGCCGCTTCCGGCGACGGCAGTTCGGCCGGCCGCTCGGCGACCACCCGCACTCCGAGCGCGTCCTGGTGGGCCTGCACGAGGCGCAGCGCCTCGGCGAGCGCGTCCGCGTCGGCCTCCGGGCCGGGTGCGGCGGCCGGCGGGTCGACCGCCGCCGCGAGTTCGGCCAGGGTCTCGTTCTCGTAGAGCGTGCTCAGAGACAGGACGAGGCCCGCCCTGCGCGCCGCGGAGATCACCGGAAGCACCCGGATGGAATCGCCGCCGAGTCCGAAGAAGCTGTCGTCCAGGCCGATCCGCTCGACGCCGAGCACCGTCGACCAGACATCGGCGAGCAGGCACTCGGTCCCGGTGCGCGGCGCCCGGTAGGGAACACCGGAGCCCGGTTCGGACCGGTCCGGCGCGGGCAGCGCCCGGCGGTCGACCTTTCCGGAGACCGCGAGGGGCAGTGCGTCCAGGGGGACGAACACCTGCGGGACCATGTAGGCGGGCAGCCTGGTGCGCAGGTGCTCGACGAGTTCGGCCCGGGTCGGCGCGTGCCCCTGTTCGGGCACCACATAGCCGACCAGCCGCCGGTCGCCGTCCGTGTCCTGACGGGCGAGCACCACGGCCTCCTTGACACCGGGCGCGAGCAGCAGCACCGACTCGATCTCGCCGAGTTCGACCCGGTAGCCGCGGATCTTGACCTGGTCGTCGCGGCGGCCCAGGAAGTCCAGGGTGCCGTCCGCACGGAACCTGGCCAGGTCGCCCGTCCGGTACAGGCGGCTGCCCGGAGCGTCGGTGAACGGGTGCGGCACGAACTTCTCCGCTGTCAGGGCGGGACGCCCGTGATAGCCGCGGGCGACTCCGGCACCACCGAGGTAGAGCTCACCGACCGTGCCGACGGGTACCGCCTGGAGGTCGGTGTCCAGCACGAACACCTGGGTGTTGGTGATGGGCCGGCCGATCGGCACCGGCTGGGTGAGATCCACGGTCTCGGTCGCGTCGTGGACGACACAGCCGACAACGGTCTCCGTGGGGCCGTACTCGTTGACGATCCGGGCGTTCGGCGCCACCCGCCGCCAGGCGGCGACGGACTCCGCCTTCATCTCCTCACCGCCCACCACATAGGTGCGCACGGAGTCGATGCCGCCCGGCTCGCCGATCTCGGTGGTGACCAGGTCGAGGTGGGCCGGGGTGATCTTCACGATACTGAAGTCCCCCTCGCCACGGAGCAGTTCGGGAAGTGCCTCCTGTCCCCGGTCACCGGGAACGACCATCACGTCGCGGCCCGAGATCAAGGGCAGCAGGAAGCTGGGCACTGCCAGGTCGAACGCGATCGACCCGAACATCGGGGCCCCGTGCTCACCGTCCATGCCGTAGTACCCGAGCGCCCAGTCGAGGTAGTTGGCCAGGCCGTGGTGGGTGACCAGGACACCCTTGGGCAGGCCCGTCGAGCCCGAGGTGTAGATGGTGTACGCCAGGTCGTCGCCGTCGACCTCCACCCGCGGGTCGCCGGCGGGGCGGGACGCGATCACCGCCGCGTCCCGGTCCGTGCACACCACCCGGGCATCGGTGTCGGGCATCCCGGCCAGCCACCGTTCCCGGGTGATCAGGACGGGGGCGCCGCTGTCGCCGAGCTGGTGGGCGAGGCGCTCGCGCGGAGACTCCGGATCGAGCGGCAGATAGGCCGCTCCGGCCTTGAGCACACCGAGCACCGCGACCAGTTGGTCGATGCCCCGCTCGGTGAGGACACCGACGAAGTCGCCCCGGCGCACGCCCAGTTCGAGCAGGTGACGGGCCATCCGGTTGACGGCCGCGTCGAGTTCGCCGTACGTCGTACGGTCCTCGCCGACGACCACGGCGACCATGTCGGGAGCGGCCGCGGCACGCTCGGCGAAGCGATGGTGAACGGGACGGCTGTCGAAGCCGGTGTCCGCTGTGCCGGCCCACTCTTCGAGCAGCCGTTCCCGCTCACCCTCCGGCAGGTACACGGCCCGTGCGTCACCGTCGAGGTCGTCGACGATCGCGTCCAGGACCGCCCGGTACATGGCGCCGAGACGTTCGGCCTCGGCACGGGTCATGACCAGGGTGTTGGTCAGCAGCCCGAGTTCGCCGGCCAGCGTGGTGACGGCGAGGTCGAACTCGGTACCTCCTTCACGGACGCTGCTGCTCATGTCCATGAGGTCGGTGTCGACCTGCCGGAAGTCCAGGTAGTTGAAGAACACGTCGATGATGCGCCGGCTGCCGGCCTCGCGCTGCACCTCGGGAAGCGGGAAGCGGCGGTTCGGCCACAGCTCCGTCTCGGTGGCGAACACCTGCTGGACCAGCTCCCGCCAGGTGCGGGCGCCGCGCCGGAAGGGGATCGGCAGCGTGGTGAGGTACATGCCGATGACCTGCTCCGCGCCCGGCGCCTCGGGACGGGCGTCGCACACCAGGCCGCTGTGGAAGGCGTCCTCCTCGGTGAGCTGGCTCATCACCTTCAGATGGGCGGCGAGCAACACGCTCTTGAGGGGGACGTCGGCCGCCCTGGCCGCCGCGCGGATCCGGTCCTGGATGTCGTGCAGGGACACCTCCACCGAGAAGGTCCGGGGTCCGGTGCCGTCTTCCGGCTCCTCGCCCCAGGCCGTGGGCAGGGTGAACCTGGCGTGGTCGTCGACCACGCCCTTCCAGTAGGCACGCTCGTCGGCCGAGGCCAGCGACTCCTGCTCGCCGGCGATGAAGTCGGCGAAGCGGACCTGGGGCCGCTCGGGATCCACGGGCCGGCCGCCCTCGCGGAGCTCACCGTAGACGGTGAGCACCTCCATCCAGATGTTGTAGTGGCTCCAGCCCTCGATGATGGTGTGGTTGAGGCTGATGAACAGACGCCAGCCGTGGTCGCCGGCCGCCGCGGCGAGCCGCAGCAGCGTCGGCCGGGTCACGTCGAAGGCGTTCTCCTGCTCGGCCGTGCTGATCTCCGCCACTCGGGCGGCCACCTGGTCCTCGTCGAGCCCGGTCAGGTCGTGGATGGCCACCGGCATCTCGGCGTGCGCGTACACCAGCTGCATCGGCACGGAGTACGTGTCGAGGTCGAGCCCGGTGCGCAGTGCCTCGTGCCGGGCGGTGACGATCTGCGCTGCCTCGTGGAGGGCGTCGCGGTCGAACGCGCGTCCGTCCTTGATGTCGAACGACGTGGTGTGGTGGTACGTGCCGGTGCCCGTGGCGCTCAGCTGCTCGACCAGCATGCCGGTCTGGAGCTGCGAGAGCGGGTAGGCGTCGGTGACCGTGTCCGGGAGCAGCGCCCGGTCCTCGGCGGAGATCAGTGCGAACGGCTCGACGTACCGCAGTTCGTCCGCCGTACGCCCGTCACCGGCCGTGGCCAGTCGCGCGATCGTACGGTGCTCGAAGACGTCGCCGACCGTCAGCCGGAAGCCGGCGGTCCTGAGCGCGCCGACCAGGGTGACAGCGCGGATCGAGTCGCCGCCGAGGTTGAAGAAGCTCTCCTCGACACCGACCCGGGCCAGGCCGAGCACCTCCTGCCATACCTCCGCCATGCGCCGCTCGGCGTCGTCGCGAGGCGCCGTGATCTCCTCGGCCGCCGCCAGCGCGGCGCCGTCCGGCGCGGGCAGCGCACGGACGTCGAGCTTCCCGTGGGCGGTGAGCGGCAGCCGTTCGAGGGTCACGAAGGCGGCCGGGATCATGTAGTCCGGCAGCCGGGTCAGCAGGTGCTCCCGCAGTTCGACCGGCGAGGGTGCCGCGTCCGGCGCGGCGGTCGTGTAGGCGACCAGCCGCTTGTCGCCGGGCGTGTCCTCACGGAGGACCACGGCCACGGCGGTGACCGCGCAGTGGCCGCGGAGCGCCGTCTCGATCTCGCCGAGCTCGATGCGATGCCCGCGCAGCTTCACCTGGTGGTCGGCGCGGCCGAGGAAGTCGAGCGTGCCGTCCGGCAGCCAGCGCACCAGGTCGCCCGTACGGTACATCCGCTCACCGGGGGCGCCGAAGGGATTGGGCACGAACCTGTCGGCGGTGAGCCCGCCACGGCCGTGGTAGCCGCGGGCCATTCCGGCACCGCCGACGCACAGTTCGCCGGGCACGCCTCGCGGCACGAGGCGCAACTGGCTGTCGACGACGTACACGGTGGAGCCGTGGACGGGGCGGCCGATCGGCACCGAGGTCGCCCGGTCGTCCATCGCGCCCACCACCGCGACCGCCGAGAACGTGGTGTTCTCCGTGGGGCCGTACATGTTGACAAGCCGCGCGGGAGCGCCGGTGCGCAGCAGTTCTCGTACGGTGGCGGCGTCACCCGCCTCGCCACCGAAGCCGACCGTGCGCAGCGTGCCGAGCGTTTCGGGCATCGCCCGCGCCACATGGTTGAACAGCGATGTCGTCAGGAACAGGGTCGTGATGCCGCGTTGCCGCAGGGCGGCCGCGAGGGCCTCGGTCTCCAGGACGGTGTCCCGGTCCAGGATCTCCAGTCGGGCACCGTTGAGCAGGGCGCTCCAGATCTCGGCGGTGGCCGCGTCGAACGACACACTGGAGGCGTGTGCCACCACGTCGTCCGGGCCCACTTCGAGGTTGGCGTCCTCGGTGACGGTACGGACGACACCCCGGTGCGTGACCATCGTGCCCTTGGGGATGCCGGTGGAACCGGAGGTGTACATCACGTAGGCCAGCTGGTCCGGGTGGACCGGCGGGAACCGGTGCGGCTCCGCTCCGGGCCGGTCGTCGAGCCGCGCCGGTACGACGGGACCGGTCCAGCTGTCGGGTGCGACGTCCGGGCGGCCGTCGGTGACCAGGACCACCGCGCCGGAGTCACGCAACATGAACTCCTTGCGCTCGGCCGGGTAGGCGGGGTCCACCGGCAGGTAGGCGGCGCCCGTCTTGAGGACCCCGAGCAGCGCCACCGGCAGCAGCGCGGAGCGCTCCATGCTGACCGCGACGACGGTCTCGGGGCCCGCGCCCGCCTCCCGCAGCCGCGCGGCGAGGCCGTCGGTGCAGGCGTCCAGACCGGCATAGCTGACCTCGGTGTCGCCGTACGAGACGGCGGTGCTGTCGGGACGGCGCCCGGCCTGCCCGGCGAACAGGTCGACGACGGTCCCGGTGTCACGGCCGGCGGCACCGGTGCCCCAGCGGAGCAGCAGGTCCTCCTCACCCGGGGACAGCGGGGCCAGGGCTCCGCCCTCCGCGTCGGCGGCCATCGACACGACCACCGCGCGGTACATCGCCGCGATCCGCTCGGCCTCGGCCCGGCTGAGTACTCCCGTGTGCGTGGTCAGGCTCAGCCGGCCACCGGTGGTGGTGACGATCAGCGCGAACTCGGTGGCGGCGGCGCCGTCACTGGCGCCGGTGTCGATCTCGCCGCTGTCGATCCGCTGGTAGTCCTGGTAGTTGAAGGTGACGTCCACCAGACGGCCGCCGCCCACGTCCCGCTGCATGGCGGGCAGCGGATAGCGGCGGTGCGCCCAGTCGGCCGCCTCGCGCCGGTACACCTGCTCGACCAGCTCCCGCCAGGTGCGGGCGCCCCGGTCGAAGGCGAACGGCACCGTGTTGAGGTGCATGCCGAGCACACGCTCGGCGCCCGCGGCCTCGGGCCGGGCGTCGGTGGCGAGGCCGGCGCTGAACCGCTCCTGCCCGGTGAGCCGGGCGAGCACGGACAGGTGCGCGGCGTGCAGGACCGCCTTCATGGACGCCCGCGCCCTCCCGGCCAGCTCACGCAGGCCGGGCTCGACGTCGGCGAACGGCACCCGCACCGTGAACGACTCCGGCTCGGCCGCGGCGTCACCCAGTCCGGCGGGCAGTTCGAACGGCTCGTGGTCGGCGGTCACCGCCAGCCAGTGCGCACGGTCCTCGTCACTCGCCAGTGCCTCCAGCTCACCGGCCACGAAGTCGGCGTAGCGCACGCCGGGCGGGGTCCACGGTCCCGGTCCGCCCGCCTCACGGAAGGACCGGTACAACTCGAGCAGCTCCGCCACCATCGAGTGGTGACTCCAGCCCTCGGTGATGGCGTGGCTCTGGGTGAGCCCCAGCCACCAGGCGCCGTCCTCCTCCAGCAGTGCGGTCACGCGCAGCAGCGAACGGGCGTCCGCCGGGAAGGGCTTGTTCCGCTCCCCGGCGACGAAGTCCCGGACGGCCGCGGCGCGCGCCGTCCCGTCGAGCCCGCGCAGATCACCCTCCGCGACCGGCAGGTCGGCGTCGCGGTGGACGAACTGCAGCGGCACCGAGTGGCCCGTCAGCGCGAACGAGGTGCGCAACACCTCGTGCCGGGAGGCCAGTTCGACCACGGCGGCGCGCAGCGCGGCGAGGTCGAGCGGATGCTCGTCGAGTATCCGGAACGCGCTGACGTTGACGTACTTCAGCGCCTCGGCGTCGGCGAGCTGTTCCACCAGGATGCCCAGCTGGCCCTGGGAGACGGGGTACGCGTCCGCCAGTCCGGCGGGCAGGGAGTCCCGGTCGGCCTCGGGAACCAGCGCGAACGGCCGCACCGCCTCGAAGGGCACGCTGTCGCGACCTGCCGGGTCCAGGGCCGCCAGCCCGGCGATCGTACGGGCGTCGAAGACATCGCGCACGGTCAGGGGGAAGCCGGCCGCACGCAGCGCGCCCACCAGGGTGACGGCGCGGATCGAGTCACCCCCCACCTCGAAGAAGTTGTCCTCGACACCGGCCAGTTCCAGGCCCAGCACCTCGGACCACACCGCGGCGATACGGTGCTCGGCCTCGGTGCGGGGCGCGAGGTACGCCTGGTTCGTGACCGACGCCCAGTCGGGGGCGGGCAGCGCCTTGCGGTCGACCTTGGTGTTCGAGATCAGCGGTATCTGCTCGAGCGCCGTGAAGGCGGCCGGGACCATGTACTCCGGCAGCCGGGTCCTGCAGTACTCGGCGAGTTCGGCGGGCGAGGGAAGGGGGCCGTCGGCGGCCACCGCGTACGCGGCGATCCTCGGGTCGCCGGGGGCGGTGGAGTCGGTGACCACCACGGCCTGACGGATCGCCGGATGCGCGGTCAGCACGGCCTGGATCTCGCCCAGTTCGACCCGGTGGCCCCGGATCTTGACCTGGTCGTCGACCCGTCCGAGGAACTCGATGCCGCCGTCGGCCAGCAGCCTGGCCATGTCGCCGGTGCGGTAGAGGCGGCCCCCGGGCTCGCCGAACGGATCCGGCACAAAGCGCTCGGCGGTCAGTGCGGGGCGGTTGACGTAGCCACGGCTGACCTGCGGACCGCCGATGTACAACTCGCCGGGCACGCCGGCGGGCACGAGGTGGCCCTCCCGGTCGAGCACGTACACATGGGAGCCCCGCAGCGGGCGCCCGAGCGGGATGGCGGCGGCGTCCAGGTCGGCCCCGGTGATCCGGTGGTGGGTGACCTGCACCGTCGTCTCGGTCGGGCCGTACAGCTCCACGAGTTGCGGCTCGTCCAGCCCGAAACGCCGCGTCCAGGGGGCGAGCGCCGCACCGGTGTGCTTCTCACCGCCGAAGAACATGGCCCTCAGCGGGAGCCGCGTGAGCCGCTCGTCGCCCCGTTCGGCGGCGGACGCGAGGCCGCGGAAGGCTGAGGGGCTGTTCAGCAGTACGGTGAACCGCTCCTTCACCGCCAGGTCGAGCAGGGCGTCCGGGTCACGTGCGGTATCGGCGTCGACCACGACGATCCGGCTGCCGTGCAGCAGCGCCGCCCACAGTTCGAAGACCGAGACGTCGAAGGCGAAGCTGTGCACGAGCGGCCACACGTGCCGCTCGTCGAGGGGGAACCGCTCGGCGGTGGCGCGCATCAGCTGCACTGCGTTGGCGTGGGTGACACCGATGCCCTTCGGCGTACCGGTGGAACCCGACGTGTAGATCACATACGCCAGCTGCACCGGGTCGGTGACCTGGTCCGGCTCCGTGTCCGGGAGCTCGTCGAGCAGCTTCGCGTCCGTGCCGTCGACGACTATCAGCGCGCCCGGGTGGGCGGCCTCGGCGACAGAGGCGTACGCGGTCTCGGTGACGACCACCTTGGGCCCGAGGTCCTCGACCATCGCGGCGAGGCGGGCGGCGGGCTGCGTCGGGTCCAGCGGCAGATAGGCGGCGCCCGCCTTCAGCACACCCAGCAGCGACGGCACGAGCCCGGCGCCGCGTCCCAGGCACAGGCCGACCACGGACTCGGCTCCGACACCGAGTTCACGCAGCCGGTGCGCGATGCGGTTGGCGCGGGCGTCGAGCTGTGCGTAGCTGAGGGTCGTGCCGTCGGCGGTCACCGCCCCGGCGTCGGGGCAGAGCGCGGCCTGCGCCGCGAAGAGGCCGTGCAGGGTGTCGGCGGCCTGCCCCACAGGACGGGCCGGTGCCACGAGGCCGGCCGACTCCAGCAGGTCCTCGTCGGCCTGCTCCACGGCGGTGGCCGCGGGGAGGACGAGCTGCCGGTCGGCCCGTGAGAGGAACGTGCCCCGGGCGTCGCCCTCGGGATCGGCCGCCATGGCCTCCAGCACCAGGCGGTACATCTCGGCGAGCCGGGCAACCTCCGCCCGGCCGAGATGGCGGGTGTCCGTGCGCAGTCCGACGTAGCCGCCGCGAGCGACCACGGCCAGCGGGAACTCGGTCGAGCCGATGCCGACGCTGGCGTCCTCGTCGACCACCGCGGTGTCCACCTGGTGGAAGTCGAGATAGTTGAAGACCGTGGACAACAGCCGGTTACCGCCCACCGCGCGCTGGATCGCGGGCAGCGGGTGGCGCCGGTGCGCCCACAGCTCGCTCTCCTGGCGGAATACCTGGGCCACCAGCTCGCGCCAGGTGACCGCCGTGCGGTCGTACGGGAACGGCACGGTGTTCAGGTGCATGCCCACGACCCGGTCGGCACCCGGGAGTTCCGGGCGTGCGTCGAAGGCCAGCCCGGTGAAGAAGGACTCCTCCTCCGTGAGCTGGGCGGCGACCTTGAGGTGCGCGGCGAGGATGACGCTCTTGAGTGACGCCCCCGCGGCCGTGGCCAGCTCCCGCAGCCTCGGCTCCAGATCGTGCACCGGCACGTGCGCCTGGTGCCTCTCGTACGTTTCGGCGTCCGCGCCACGCGGGTCGCCCCAGGCGGCCGGCAGTTCGAATCCGGCATGGTCGGTGACGACAGCACGCCAGTAGCTCTGGTCGCCCTCGTCGTCCAGGGAGGCGAGCTCGCCGGCGATGAAGTCCGCGTACCGGCTCGGCGTGGGGCGGGCCGACTCGAACTCGCCGTGATCCACCAGCTGCCCGTACAGGGAGACGAGCTCGGTCATGACCGAGTGGTAGCTCCAGCCCTCCAGGATCGGGTGGGCGTGGGTGAGCACCAGCCACCAGGACTCGTCGTCCTCAAGGACGGCGCGGGCCCGCAACAGCGGCGGCCGGCCGAGGTCGAAACCAGTGGCGCTCTCCTCCTCGTTCACCGTGCGCAACGCTGCCGTGAACGCGTCCCCGGAGAGGCCTGTCAGGTCGGTGACCGGGACGGAGTGCGTGATGTCGGCGTGGATGAGTTGGAGGGGTTGGGAGTAGGTGGTGAGGTCGAAGCCGGTGCGTAGGACTTCGTGTCGGGTGAGGAGTTCGTCGGTGGCTTGCTGGAGTGCGGTGGCGTCGAAGGGGCGGTTGTCGCGGATGCGGAAGGCGTCGACGTTGTGGTAGGCGGCTCGTTCTTCGCCGAGTGACATTTCGACGAGCATGCCGAGCTGGACCTGGGAGATGGGGTAGGCGTCCACGATGCCGGTGGGCAGTTGGTGGCGGTCGGTGTCGTTGATCAGGTCGAAGGGCTGGACGAAGTGGTCTGTTTCGACGGGGTCGTTTCGTCCGTCGAGGTGGTGGGCGAGTTCGGCAATGGTGCGGTGCTCGAAGACGTCCTGGACGGTGACCTGGAAGCCTGCTGAGCGGATGGCGCCGACGAGGACGATGGCGCGGATGGAGTCGCCGCCGAGGTCGAAGAAGCTGTCTTCGACGCTGACTTTCTCGAGGCCGAGTGCTGTTGCCCAGGCTTGGGCGATCCGTGTCTCGGCTTCGGTGCGTGGGGCTATGTATGGCCTCTCATCGCTTCTGTCGGGTGCGGGGAGGGCTTTGCGGTCGAGTTTGCCTGCGGTGTTGAGGGGCCAGGTGTCGAGTTCGACGAAGGC
>NZ_JBSFCF010000057.1:0-44347 GCF_053593335.1 Streptomyces sp. NPDC002324 | reverse complement strand
ATCTCTGAAGAGCCACCAGGCTCTTCAGTTGGCCTGGCGGCCAACCACGGGCCTGACGGCCCGTTAGGTAACGCGTCGTCATGCCTGACGGCATGACTGTGTGTTGACTGGGTCGGCCCTGACGGGCCGACTGGGAAGGAAGGGCGGGGCCTGGTGGCCCCGCTGTCGTGTGTTCAGGTGTCATGCCTGGCGGCATGACTTTGGGGTGCTGGGTGAATCGGTCCCTGCCCTGCCGGGCAGGTTCGGGAACCGTGCGTCTCGGCGCCTACGGCGCCGTGATGTCGTAAGGGTTTTTTAGACAGTTATCCGGTTCCCCTCTGGCGTATCTGGGCGTGTGGGCTTTGGCCCTGACGGGCCAGCAGAGCGGGGCCGTGAGACACGCCTGCCGGCGTGTCCGGTTCCCTGTAGCGCCCCGCTGCCGCGGGGGGGCGTCTTTGCCGGTTTTGAAGTGCGTTGTCAGTGGCGGCTTGTATGTTCCGGAAGCTGTTGGCCCGTTTGGAATGAGCCCCGAATGCCACTGGTGGGGCGTGGAGGGGTGATGAGCTGTTCCTGTAAGTCAACATGTTGCCGCTCAGAGGATCATTACCGCTGCTCTGCGGGCCGGAGCAGCGTGGATCAACTGGGTTGAGGAGCCTCGTGCGTGGCGGGAGCTGTCGCGTATGCACGGGGTGCTCTTGTCGAGTCTGCCGGTGGGGGCAGGCCCTTCGACTCCTGCCGAGATGATCGATCCGTTGCCCTGGGGCGAACTGCCCTCTGCCATGGGCGATTTGATTGTCCTGACGGACAACAGTGAGCCGACCGAGGATGCTTTCGAGGCGGGAATGAACTATCTGGCGGCCCTGTACGGAGACGACGGATACTTCGAACTCGGTGGGACGTGCTCCCTGCGTGGGTTCGACAGACGGCTGAGCAGACAGAGCGGGCTGCCTTTCGGCACATCCGCTCCGATGGGCAGGCCGGCTACGTGGCGGCGCGGACCATGCTGACCGAGGTGCCGTACGGCACGGAGCGCGCGTTGGTCGAGGAGTACTCGCGACGTGGCGCGGCACGGCGCGGATGGACGTGTATCGGCTTGTTCCCTCGGACCGGGTGTGGGCGGGGGCATCGTCGTGGTTGTGGCCGTGCCAGCAGTGCCGGGATTCCCCCCTCCTCACCGCTATGGTCCGCCCGCGCTGACAGCGCCCCGTCCGGCCGAGCCGTTCAGCTCCGAAGAGCGGTGCCCAGCGCGATGATGCCGCAGAGCAGGGTGAGCGCGACCGCGAAGGCGCCGCCCGCGCGGATGATGGCACCGGGCAGCGTGGCTCCGTCCCAGCGTGCGAGGAATCCGGCCGCGGCGGCTGCGACAAGTGCGACCAGGACTGCGGCGAGGACCGCGGCCGCAAGCATCCAGACCGCCGCGCCAAACTGTGTGATCATCGTTCAATCTCCCTTTTCCCGTGGGTCGTTGTCCGCAATTCACGATGCCCCCCGGTGTGTACGCTGGCGTTCGGGTGAACGCATCTGAACACCCCGGTCGGCTGCGCGGCCGGGGCCCGGAGGGTTCTGTGGCAGATTCGAACGACGCGGGGCGAGACCGGCAGGATGACCGCTCGGCGGCGGACCGGCTCCGTCGACTCCTTCGCAACCGCCGTGCTGAGCTGCGGATGACGATGATCGCACTGGCACGCCAGGCATCCCTTGGCCGCACCACGGTCAGCAAGGCGCTGAACGGACCGGAACTGATGTCGTCGGAGACCTTGGACGCGCTCGCCAAGGCCATGAGGATGAAGGTCGAGCCGCTGCACGAGCTGTATGACCGAGCGGAGGAGGAGCAGACCGATCCCCCCAGGCCGCAGCTGAAGGAGTTCTTCGACAACCTCATCGGGCAGCACACGCATCTCTTCGCCGGACGGCAGGTCGAGACCGCGCTGATCACGGCGCACATCCGGGACCGGGGCTCCGGCTACGTCTTCGTCGAGGCGAAGTCAGGCTTCGGTAAGACTTCCCTCCTTGCGGACCTCGTCCACCAGAACCCCGATTTCCACTATCATTTCATCAGCCAGGCGTACCGGGGCGGCAGCGGCTTCGATCCCACCAGCCTCGTCCACGTGCTGAACTGCCTGTGCGAGCAGCTGGATCCCGCGCACGTGCCGGGCCTCGACCCCACCAGCCTGCAGCAGCACTTCCGCGGCCTCCTCGCCCGCCAGCCCAGGAAGCAGACCGTCGTCGTCCTCGACGCCATCGACGAGCTGGCGGAAACCTCCGAGCTCGGTCCTCTGCTTCCGCACCGACTGCCACCGGGGATGACGGTCGTGCTGTCGGCCCGGTGGCTGGACGGGAGGTCCTACCTCGACGACATCGGCTTCAGGGCGGACCACCTGGGGCTTCGCGTGTCCCTTCCGGGCCTGGACCTGGCGGCGCTTGTGGAACTGCTTGGCATGGCGGGCGGCGAAGCCCTGGCGCTGGCGGCCGACGAGGACTTCGTCGCGGAGATGTACCGGGTCTCCGCGGGCGACCCGTTCTACATACGGTTCCTGGTCGACGACGCCGCGACCGGACGGCTGACACGCCAGACCGTCAAGCGCATGCCCACGGGCCTGGAAGGCTATCTCGACCAGCAGTTGGAGCAGCTGTACCGCAGCGCGCACCAAGCGGAGCACCTTCGGATTCTCTCCTACCTGCTGAAGGCCGGCACCCTTAGCGGGAGTGACCTGGTCAGGGGCGTCCCGGGCCTGGCCTGGTACAACTTCGATCCGATCATCCGCGAGATCCACCGCTTCCTGCTGGTGCAGTACCTCGACGGGCCCCTCGCCGGGCTTAACCGTCGCAGCTACAGCTTCTGCCACGACCGCTTCCGGCAGTATTTCCTGAGCCGGCTCCAGGACGGGGAGGCATAGTCGATGGGCGACTTCCTCAGCGAGATGCGGGCCCTGTGGAGCAGCGGCGAGCTCGACGCCGGCCTGTCCGCGCTCGCTCGCGACTGGCGGGCGGACCCCACCGACTACTCGATCGGGAATGCCGTCCGGTGCGCCGCCGACGAGAACCGCGGCGACGACCTCCTCGACACGCTCCTCGACCCGGAGTTCCAGCGTCTGCGGCGGCTGACGACCGGTCCGGTGGGACGCATGGACGACGGGCCGAACGCCCTCGGAGCCGACCTGCGCATCGCGCGCGACCACTTCCTGAAGAGCAGTCCCGATCTGGTCCGCTACCTGCAGGTGGTGCTCGTCCAGCAGCACCCGTTCGCCAGGCCCGGGAGCATGGAGGCGCAGCGGGCGCACTGCCAGGCCTACGCCGAGTTCCTGCAGCTCGACCTGCTGCCGGACGAGCGGTCGGCCGCCGGGCTCGACAAGGTGGTGAAGCGCCTCTTCGCCTCGAAGGCCCGCTACGGCTTTCGGCTGCGGCTCGCCGGCTACGAGCTCGGAGAGTGGACCTGCTCCTGCGGCCGGGTGACCGGGCTCGCCCGCCGGTTCGACCACCACTGCCCGTGCGGCGAGGTCGCGGGGCACGGCCGGATCCCGCACCCTCCCCCCGACTGTGCCTCGTGCGGCGAGTCCGTCTGTTACGCCGTCTGCCCCGACTGCCGCACCAGAGTGACCCTGGCCAACCTGTGGCAGGTGAGGCACGGCGGGGCGGGGCCGGACGATTTCCTCGTCCCCCTCACCGTGGACGTCCGCGTCGAGGACGAGTCGGGAGAACTCAAGGAGGAGCAGCGCCTGTTGCTGATGTGGCTGCCGCTGCCGATCGGTGTCCGCGAGCGCGACGGGACGGTCGGCTTCGACCCGCCTGCCGTCTTCTGGGCCAGCGGCCGGGCGGAGCGGGACCGGCCGGAGGTCGGCGACCGGTTCCTCGGTTTCGAGGACACGGTCGCGTACGACCGGCAGACCGGGTTTCAGCCCCCTCTGCTGGAGGCGATGCTGCGGCGCACGCTGCTGAGGCACCGTAGTGGATACGACCGGTTCACGGACCTGCTGCTGGGCCAGCTGATGCAGTGGGACGACCACGAAGGCGTGCGCCCTCACCTCTACACCCGCGGATTCTGGAACCGGCTACGGAAGGTCGCCGTGCCCGACCTCAGTCCGGGCGAGTTGGTGAGCCGGGGCACCGTCACGTTCCAGTGCACTGTCGCCGCGTCACCCAGACTACGGGGCAGGGCCGCGGTGGTCGCAAAGGACTTCGCGGCAGCGGACGATCGTGCGGTGCCCGTGCTGCACCAGGCCGGTGTCGCTCTGACGAACGGTGCGTTCCTCACCGCAAACCCCCCGTCCGTCGACACCGAACAGGCGTCAAGCCTCGATGAGTCCGGCCTGCCCGTGCCAGGTTGCTTGGTGCTGCCCGGCCAGTTGCTGGTGGGCATCGCCGCGCCCATGGGGCCGGAGACACCCCGTACGCCCGAGCAGAAACTGCTGGAGGCCATCTACCCGGGTCAGATGATGGAGGACCGGTCGCTGCGCATGCCGGGAGACCAACCGGGACACGTGCTGGACCAGTGGATCGATCCCGGCTTCCCGGCGAAGCACAGGCTCCCGGCTGCGTTGGGGCGCCGTTCAGACGCCGGGAACGGGCTGCAGACCCGGGTCACGGTGACCGTGGCCACCGAACACCGGGTACGGGACGGCGATGTCCTCACCGACGCGGACGGCGCCGATGCCGTGGTGTGCGGCCTGATCGGGAGAGCCCTACTCGAGCGGCTCGCCGCCACCGGCGCCTCGCCAGACATCGTGGTCGCACCGGACCACCCCTGGGCACCACCGCCCGGGACGCCCCTTCGCACGGTCGTGGTGAGCTTGTCCGCACAAGGTCTGGCGAGCCTCGACACGACGGCGCGCGGCGCCGGCGGGTACTCCCTGCTGAACCACCAGCCCCTTCAGGGCGACGGCGGTGCCCAGCTGGTCGAGCCCGCGGACTTCCGGTGGCTGACCGCTCACGGAGCCCGCCACCTGGCCATGGAGCTCTACGGCCCGCGGAGTGACTGTGCGGCCTGGCGCGAGAGCCTCACCACGAGGCTGGAGACGGACGGGGTCACGCCACTCGGCCCGCCCGCCAGCGGCCCCGCGAACCTGGGCGAGGCCGCGAGCCACGCCGTGCGCAGCCTCGGCTCGACGCTGCATGCCGCCCGCGTCCTCCCCACGCTGACGGCCGACCGCATCAGCCTCCAGCTGATGACCGACAACGACGTGGTGGACCAGTCGCACGGCGAGGTGCGTGACCCGGAAGGGATCAACTTCCGCACGACCCTTCCGAATCCCGGCGGTATCCACTGCCAGCGGATCTTCGGTCCCCTCCGGGACGATGTCTGTCCGTGCGGGGAACCCCGCCACCCCACGGACTCCGGGCGCACCTGCCGTGCCTGCGGGCAGGCGACCGTCCCGTCCGGCGAACGCGGCCGCCGGTTCGGCCACATCGAGCTCCCGGTGTCCGTCGTCCACGGCTGGTACCTGCACGGCCGGGCCTGCACCGAGCTGGCCCGCGCCATCGGAGTGACCGAGCACGAGCTCCGGCAGATCGCCGACTGCATGACACACGTGGTGACGGAGCCCGGGTCCACGGGCCTGCGACCCGGGCAGCTGCTGGCCGACGACGAGTTGGCGGCGCACCCCGGCAGATACGAGATCTCGACTGCCACCGGCGGCCGGGCGGTGAAGATCCTACTGCACCGGGCCTCCGGCCGTAGCCCCTCCGGTCGGTACGGCCCACCACTCGACACGGTGGCCATCCGGCGGATCCCGGTCCTGCCACCGGATCTCCGCCCGCACGTGCGCACGCTCACCGGCTACTGGGCCACCAGCGACCTCAACACCCTCTACCGGTCGGTGCTCACCCGCGCGGCCGCCTACCGCCGCCGCCAGGAGGAGGGAGCCAGCCCCAGGTACTTGGACCGCGAGCAGCGTGAACTCCAGCTGGGCGTCACGCGTCTCCTGGCCAACCGCGACTGCCCCGATCCCGCCGTGGGAAGCGAACGGCACACGCTGGTCGGCCTGTCCGACCACTTCACGCCCCGGCCGACTACCACCGGTACGCTGCGCGAGGCGCTCCTGCTCCGGGCCGTCGACTACAGCTCCCAGGCGCGGTTGGTGATCGACCACCCGTCGGCCCCCGGTACGGAACACCAGCCGGAGGCGGACCTGCCGACGGACGACCCGGGCGCCGTCGTCCTCGACCGCGGCATGGCCTTGCGGCTCCTCGGTCCCCTGGTAGTGCATGCCCTCACGTCCTCGGGAGCAGCCCTGCGGCTGCGGGACGCCCGTGCGATGGTCCGGGCGCGCTCCACGGCGGCGTTCGACTGCCTGGACGCGGTGTGCGAGCGCGCGGTGATGCTCCTCGGCCTGCCGCACGGGCCCTGGCGGCTTCTCTCCGTCCGCGTCCGGGCAGCGCACGCGTCTGCCGCACCGATCGGGTCCGGCGTCGTCGTTCCGCCTGCGCTCCTCGACCAGGTCGGCTGGGAGAATTTGGGCGAGACCGTCCGGATCTTCAGCGTCCTGTCCCAAGAGGCACGGCAGGAGGCGGACCGCTTCCTCGCCGCCGCGGCGTTGCGGCGCCGATCGGTTCCACGACAGGTCGAACCCGCCGCGGAGGGCGCGTTCTTCGACCTGCCGTGCGACGGACTCGACGGTCGCCTCGCCGACGCCGCACGGACACACGGCTCGATGCCCCTGGTACCGGACGACGCCCTGCTGCTGTGCGACCCCGCCTGGCTCACCGGCCACCGACCGGGGCCCCCGGCTGACCCAGGTAGGTGAGCAGTTTGCGGATGGCCCAGTGGGTGAAGGGCTGCCCGAGCTTGGCCGGGCGGGTGGTGGCCGTCTGGACGACGAAGTCCTCGTCGTCAGTGCTGAGCAGGAGGGGACGGCCTCCCGCCCATCGAGGGTCCAGGCAGGCCAGGCCGATCTCGTTCAACCGATGGATCAGGTCCCGGACGGTGTCCTCGTCAGCCTGGACGAGCTGGGCGATCACTGGCACCCGGTTGCCGTCGGCCGAGGACGTCGCGAACTGTTCGCCGTGAGCACCGTCGCCGAGCTTCATCTCCATCAACGCGCGTTCGATGCCGTCCAGCAGGACGACGCAGTCGACCCCGCCGGTAGGTGTACCTCTACGCGCTTTCATCTGGCTTGTCTTGCAGGGCTGGTGGGACGGATGTCGCTGTACCCAGGCCTTGCCCGGAAAAGTTCCGCGAGGAGGTTGTGCGGGCAAGGTGCGGCTTTGAAGCCGGGTGGGCCGCAGGCTTCGGGTGGCGGTCCGGGTCCTCGCTCAGACTTTCCATCTCGCCGCTCACAGTCCCGTTATGAAGTCACTTGGAGTAGGTCTGTTTCCAGCGTGATCGGTGGCTGGCTCCTCCTTGTCCACGTCCGTTGACTTCGGCCAGCGACAACAGCGGTGTCCCGTTGTTCCACAAGCCGAAGAAGTCACGGTGCAGGGTGAGGATCTGATGGCTGACAGCGAACGCCTCGGCCTGGCGGCTGAAGCGTGTGGTGGCGACGAAGATGGCCACATCGGCAGCGAAATGCACCTTTGCTCCGAGCAGATCACGTACTTCGCGGCTGGCGATCGTTCGGTGGGGTGCGTATCGCTTGCACTGGATCACCATGCTCCGGCCATCTGGCAGTCGACCGAGTACATCAGCTCCGTTGTCTCCGGTGCCGCCGACTGTGTGTACCTGTGTGCAACCGTCACGGCGGCACAACTCTGCGACCACTTCCTCGAACTGAGTTCCGGACAGGGTGTCGATCACCGCCAGAGTCCGCTGTCCCGCCGCGATCTGGTCCTGTCTTCTCCACGCGGCGTCCTTGCTGCGCAGCACCCTGTTGGTGCGCCACAGCCGCCAGGCCATCCAGCCGACTCCCACGGCGGCAAGGGCTGAGCCGATATACAGCCAGATCATGGGGCGCAGCAGAGCCAGCAGGATCAGTGCAGCGAGCGCGCCTGCTGCTGCCTTGTACCGGACGGTGCGGAGTCTGCGGGCAGTTCTGCTGTTGCGTTTGGCCGCCATGTACGCCCCCTCATGCGCCGAGCCGGATCGGTTCCTCCTTTCTGTGCAGTGTGGGCATGCCGAGCAGCTTTACCAGGTCGCGGTTCCGGCCACTGGCTTGAACTTCTCATCCTCTGCAGGCGCCGGTCGTTCTTTGAGGTAGCGGAATCGCCTTGTTTACAGGCCGAGTTCGGCCAGTGCTGCCTGTTTGTGCTGGCTGAGGCCTGAGCGGCGGCGGCGCAGGTTGCTCAGCCACTGGCCCAGGCGCACGGGGTCGCCTTCGATCTCCTCGATGTGGCGCTGAGGGACATTGAGGTGGCCTTCTCGCGTGCGGAATGCCTGTGCAGCGGCCAGTCCGCGTTGGAAGGCACGCTCTCGTGCAGGCAGGTGGCCCTCCCCGCGCGGCGCGGCGGACTTGGCAGGCAAGTCGGCGAGTCCGAGCTCCTTCAGCAGGCTCTTCTGTTCGGGATGAAGGCGGTCGGATCGGGTGCGCTGGGTCTCGAGCCACTTCTCTTCCTCGGAAGCCGTCCCGTTGTGTTCCAGGTTCTGGCGGGCGGCGTGGTAGGTCCGCTGCCAAGTGATCGGCCAGGGCGGGTTCCACCAGCGGTCCAGAGAGGTGAGGGCGGCGGCACGCTGGTCGGTGAGCGCCTCCGCGCGGGTGCGCTGGGTGGCGAGCCAGCGGCCGAGGGGGAAGCCGTCGTGGATTTCCTCTACGGGCGCGGCGAGGTGGCCGTTGTGGACGGCGTAGGCGGCGGCGTGGGCCAAGGCGCGGTCGAAGGCCTGCTGGCGGGGGTCCCAGATGATGCCGAGACGTTCGAGGGCGTGGACGCGTGCGGCGTCGAGGGTGTTCTTGGCGTGGAGGTGGCGTTGCCAGGTGAGCCAGCGCCCCAGGGGGTAGCCGTTGGGGTCTTGGTAGGCCTGTGGGACGTCGAGGTGGTGGTGGGTGTGGCGGTAGCCGCGGGCTGCGGTCAGTCCGCGGCGCCATTCGGCGCTCTTGGGGGCGAGGACGCGCAGGGTGAGGGCGAGGGCGACTTCTTCCGTCTGGGTGGGGCGGTCGAAGCGGAGCCAGGCTTCGGGGTCTTCGCCGGGCATGGTGGGGCGGTGGGTGCGGGGGTCTGACAGGCGGGCGTCGAGGCGGTCGTCGTGGGCGCGCAGGGCTTGGATGGTGCGCCACAGGGGGGTGTAGGCGTCGGCGCCGAGGAGGTCGTCGGGGTCTTCGTCGGGGGTGAGGTAGACGGGGACGACGAGGGTGGCCTTCTTGCCGGCGCCGGGTTTTTGGCGCAGGGCGCGGCCGACGGCCTGGACGGTGTCGACGGGGCTGTTCTTGGGGTCGGCGAAGACGACGGCGTCGATGTCGGGGACGTCGATGCCCTCCCCCAGGACGCGGGCGTTGGACAGGACGGCCGGGGTGTCGGGGCTGGTGTGGGAGGTGAATTCGAGGAGGAGGCGGCGGCGGACCTGGGGGGCGTGGCTGCCGCTGATCCAGTCCGCCCACAACCCCTGGGGCCGCAGTTCGGCGGGGAGGGTGGCGGCGGTGTCGGTCAGGGTGGTGGCGAAGGCGCGGGCGTCGGCGACGCGGTGGTGGAAGGTGAGGATGCGGCGCAGTTGGTGGTCGTGGATGGCGCGCAGGGCGGCGACCTGGCGGCCGGCCAGGCGTAGTCCGTCGACGCCGGCTCCGGGTCCGGTGGCGAGCCAGTCGCGCAGGTCCGTGTCGGTGACAACGGGGACGAGGATCTGGTAGTCGGCGAGCAGTCCGAGGTCGATGGCGTCGGAGAGGTTGAGGTGGTAGGCGACGGGACCAAAAAGGTGTTCGTCGTCCATGGAGGCCACTGCCTCTGCTCCGTCGCCGTCCGTGGCGTCGTCGGGGTCCCAGATGCGGGGGGTGGCGGTCAGGTAGAGGCGGCGGGCGGCCGGGATCTGGTCGTCGTGGTGGACTGCGGCCCAGGACTTGCCCAGGCGGCCCGCGGTGCGGTGGGCCTCGTCGACGACCACCAGGTCCCAGGGAGGCAGTTGGTGGTCACGGTGCGCGGTGACCACTGCGGTCAGGGAGGCGTAGGTGGCGTAGGCGGTGACCGGTCCGGGCCGGGAAGCGGTGATGAGAGCGGACAGTTCCCCCGGGTCGGTGGTGAGGGGGACGTCGGCGCCGAGCGGTTCGTGGTCGAGGGCCTGGCGTTGGGAGCACACGGCAATGGCGGTGCCCTTGCGGCCGGCCAGGCGCCAGGACCGGATCGTCTGCGACAGCAGGTCCAGCGTCGGCAGCAGCACCAGGACCCTTCCACGTGGGGCGACGCGGGCCGTGGTGCGCGCGGCGATCAGGGTCTTGCCCGTGCCGCAGGCCGCGATGACGCTCGCGCGGGGGTGCTGGGCCAGGGTCCGAGTGGCTGCGGCGACCGCTTCCTTCTGGTGGGGCCGGAGTTCGATGTCAGCTTTCGGCATGCTCTCCTGCCGTGGGGACGCGGGTGACGAGGTGCCTGGCGGGTCTTCTGCGGCCCATCATCCTCCCTGCACTGATGCCGCAGGCTCGCTGTTGGCTTGCTTCAGGCCAGTGTGGACGGGGTGAGAAGAGGTCCGGCAGGGGCTCGCTGCCGTAGGAAACGAGCCCGGTGCGGCATGGGCGGCCAGGGTCATAGGTCGGTGGAGGCCAACGGCCGCAGTGTGGAGCCGTTGCGTTGTTTCATCACGCTGAGCTGGCTGGGGATGCGGCGTCCGAGTTCGGCGACGTGGCTGACGATCCCGACCGCCCGGTTACCGGCGCGCAGCTGGTCGAGGACGTCCATCACATCCTGCAGGTTCTGCTCGTCGAGGCTGCCGAAGCCTTCGTCGATGAACAGGGTTCCCAAGGGGCGGCCGCTGGCTTCCTGGGTGACCACGTCGGCCAGACCGAGGGCCAGGGCGAGGGACGCGGTGAAGGTTTCGCCGCCGGACAGGGTGGAGGTCTCACGTTCCGTACCAGTCCAGTTGTCCAGGATCCGTAGGCCCAGTCCTGCCTTGAGACGGCCGCGTCGGCCGGCGTCCTTCTCGTCGCTGTGCACGAGGAGGTAGCGGTCCGAGGTCATGGCCTGCAGCCGGATGTTGGCTGCGTCGGCGATCTCTTCGAGGCGGGCGGCCAGGACGTACGCCTCCAGTTCCATGCTGAGTGCGTTGGCTGCGCTGGTGGCCGAGGCGATGCCTGCCAGGCGGTCGGCCAGAGCGTAGCGGGCCTGCAGGGGTTCGAGTTCGGCCAGGCGGTTTTCAAGATCGGCGACGAGTACGGTCAGGGCGGCGAAGCGGTCTCGGGCTTGCTGGGATGCGCCTGCGGTGTTCTTCATGCGTGTTTCGGCTTGCAGGAGCGCCTGGCTGGCGGCTTGCGGGTCTGCGGGGGGCTGGGCGCCAGCCTCGAGTAGGTGCGGGGTGTCCAGGGTGTCGGTGACAACGGCGTTGTCCTTGTCCCACTGCTGGAGTTCTTCTCGCCACTGTTGCAGGAGTGCGGCGGGTTGCAGTGCGGTGACGGCTTCTTCGCGTGTGGGGAATCCTGCGTCCTGGGCTGCTTCGTCGGCGGTGGTGAGGGCGTCGCGGTGGCGGTCGGCCGCGGTGGCTGTGGTCTGCGCGGCGTCGATGGCGGCTGTGAGGTGTTCCGCGCTGCCGGTGAGCTCGGTCAAGCGGTCGCCCAGAGTGGTGGCGGTGCCGCGGGCGGCGTCCAGGGCGAGGGCGATGGTGTGCTGCTGCTGTGCCAGGCCTTTGTGACGTGTCCTGCATTCGGTCAGGCGGTCCTTGGCCTCCTGGCTCTGATGGGCGCGGGTGTCACGCTCATGTTGCAGCCGGGTCAGTTCGTCTTGGGCGGAGGGCAGTTCGCCGGCCTGGTCGCAGGCGGTCTGGTGGGCTGTGCGAGCGGCCTGAAGTTGGAGTTCAAGCTGGTCGGGCGGGGTTGACCCGGCTGTTCCGAGCGCCTGTGCGTGCTGCTCGGCGAGGTCGCTGCGGGCGCGGGCGGCCCGGCTGTGCGCGGCCTCGGCCCGTTCATGGACGGTGCGGGCCTTCTCCTCGTCTTCGCGCGTGGGCTGGTCGGGCCGAAGCTGTGCCGGGGCGGGGTGGACGGCTGAGCCGCACACCGAGCAGGCTTCTCCGTCCGTGAGTTCGGCGGCCAGTTCACCGGCCATGCCGTCCAGGCGGCGTTCGCGCAGGTCGAGCCAGTCCTTCTTGGCGTGCAATGCCTCCGCTTCACGTTTGGTCTCGCTCTCATCGGCTGTGGCCAGCCGGGCGGCGAGACTGTCGCGGGTGCGGGCTGCTGTGAGCTGTGTGTCCAGGGCCTGGATGTCACGCTCGAGCTGGGGGATCTGGTCGGCTGCCTTGACCATGGCCTCCACGCGGCCGGTGTACTCGGTCTGCAGGGCGGGCCATTCCTCCAGCCACTGTGCGGCCTCGTCGTGATCGGCTTGGGCCTGTTCTTCCTTCTTGTTCAGCTCCCTCATCTCGGCGCCGAGTTGGGTGTGGCGTTCCTCGTCGGGCAGGAGACCTTGGAGGCGGCCTCGCTCGGCGTGGTGTTGTTCGAGGGCCAGCTGCAGCTGAGGAATCTCGGCGTGGGTGTGGGCGGCCGGCAGCGGGGTGCGAGCGGTGTGCTCCGCGGTCTGGGCCTTTTGGAGTGCAAGAGCGCTGCGTTCAAGGCTCTCCAGCAAAGGGCGTAGCGCTTCGGCGCGTTGGCCTTTCTCGAGCAGTTCACGCAGGCGCGGGTGTTCGGCGGCTTTCTCGTCTAGGGCGGCGCGCTTTAGGAGGAGCTGGCTGCGCTGGCGCTGGTGGGTGTCGAGGTCGACGGCGCGCTGGTGGTCCTGTTTGGCCCTCTGGTGGGCTTCGTCGCTGTGCTCCTCGTCTGCCAGAGCGGCGGTCTGGGCAGCGCGGGCGCGGGTGAGCAGCTCTTGGGCCCAGGAGTGAGCAGCAGTGGGGTGTTCGGCGTCGGGGCGGGCGGGTCGGTCCGAGGCGGGGCCGGCTTCCTGGAGGGCTGGGCCGGCTTCTTGGTCGATGCGTTCGCTGAGCTGCTGTACTGCTGTGGCGACCTCGTCGAGGTCTTTCTTCGTGGTCTTGCTGCGCGTGGTGAGCCAGGTTTGCAGCTCTTGGAATCGGCCGGTGTCAAAAAGCCTGCGGAGCAGGGTGGCGCGGTCTTTGGCGTCGGCCCGCAGGAATTTCGCGAAGTCTCCCTGAGGCAGGAGGACGACCTGGCAGAACTGTTCCTTGGACAGTCCCAGCGCCGCCTCGATCTCTCGGCTGGCGTCTTCGTGTCTGGCGCTGACCGGCTCCCAGGCGGCGGAGCCGTCCGCGGTGCCGGTCTGTTCGTGCAGCTGGACGGTGGCTTCGGCAGTGGCGGTGCCGGTCTTGGCGCGTGTGCTGGGATAGGTCTGCTTGGGTGTCCGTGTGATTCTCAGGCGGCGTCCGGCTGCGGTGAACTCGAGGACGACTTTGGTGCGTGTGTCTACGGGGGCGTGGTCGCTGCGCAGCCGGTGGGTTGGGCGGATGCCGGGCACGGTGCCGTAGAGGGCGAAGCAGACGGCGTCCAGGATGCTGGTCTTTCCGGCGCCGGTGTCGCCGCGCAGCAGGAATAGGCCCGCGCTGGTCAGGGCATCGAAGTCGACGTCTTCGGTGCGGGCGAACGGGCCGAATGCCTGGACGGTCAGATGGTGGAGATACATCAGTTGGCCTCTCGCGCGGCGGCTTGGGTTCGGACGCCTTCCAAGCCCTCGTGCAGCAGGTCCTGCTCCGCGCGGGTGGCCGTGATGCCGCTGACGTGGTGGAGGAATCCCAGGGTGATCTCGTGGTCGGTGCGGCCCTGGACACGGGAGCGGTAGGACTCGCCCCCGGGCTGACGCTCGTGAGAGAAGCTCAACTTCAAGGCGTGGGGGAAGCGTTGCTGCAGGCGCTCCATGGCCATGTGCGGCCGGTCGGGATCGGTGAGGGTGATGTGCAGCCAGCATGTTTCGTACTCGGTGTACTCGGGGCTGGTCAGCAGGTCCTGCAGGGTGCCGGTCATCTGGCGCAGGCGGCGCGGGACAGGGCAGAGGATCTTGCGTGCCGTGAGGGAGGCGTCGGCACCCAGGTCGACCAGCCACATGGCCTTGGGGTGCTCTGCTTCAGAAAAGGAGTAGGCCAGCGGGGATCCGCTGTAGCGGATGCGCTCGCTGATCTTCTGGCAGCGGTGCAGGTGCCCCAGCGCCACGTAGTCCACCCCGGTGAAGACTGAGGCGGAGACTGACGGAACGCCGCCGGCGGTGATGTCGCGCTCGCTGTCGCTGGTGTCCGCGCCGGTGACGAACGCGTGGGCGAGGACCACTGATCGGGTGCCGGAAGGCTGGGCTGCCAGGTCGGCCCGGACCTGGTCCATGGCCGCGCTGAGTACCGCATGATGGCTGGCGCCTTCTGCGCCGAAGTGGGCGTGGACGAGGCCGGGTTCGAGGTAGGGAAGGCCGTATAACGCCACGGGTCCGTGGTTGTCCTGCAGGACGACCGGACGGGCGCAGTCTTCTACGCCGGTGCGCAGATGGATCCCGGCGTGCTCGATCAGACGGGCGTTGACCCCCAGTCGGCGGGGGGAGTCGTGGTTGCCGCTGATCATGACGAGCGGGACCCGAAGGGCGGCGAGTTCTTCGAGGACCCATTTGAACAGGTCTATCGCGTCCAGCGGTGGGATGGCGCGGTCGAAGACGTCGCCCGCGACGGCGACAGCCTCGACGTGTTCTCGCCGCACCGTGTCCAGCAGATGCTCCAGGAAGGCACGTTGCTCAGCGAGCAGCGGGACTCGGTGCAGCTGGCGGCCCAGGTGCCAGTCCGAGGTGTGCAGGATCCTCATGAGCACAGACCGTAACCATGGAGGTGGCAGGTGCGGGCGGTTTTCCCGATAAACGGTCATGTTTGAGGTGGCATCGTGACAGATGGAGCCCAGGGTTGCCGACGAGCGGGCCTTCCCGCTCGCCGGGCACCCCGGCGCTGCGTGTGCAGGAGTTCAGGTTCTCCTCTCGAGCCGGAGCGGGCTCCTGGCCGTCTCGCCGGCGTCCCGGCAGAGAGTCCGGCGCACATGCCGACGGACGGGACGTCATCCATGGCGCCTCCGCGGCCGTGCGATGCATCCCGTCCCGCAGACGGGGTGTCACGGCCCGCTCCGGGGTCTATGAGCCGAGCGGCTGACGCAGATCCAGGTAGCAGCGCAGCCGTACACCGGGCTGGCCCGGGTCGCGCGTGACACGGTCTGCGGTCGCCGTCGCCCACTGGGCGGCGAGAGCCTCCTGGAGGGCGAGCGCGGTCGTGGCGTCGGCGGCCGTGATGTCGACGACGGCCAACCCGGGCTCCTGTACATGCACTTCGTTGATCGGGTTCACGTACGGCACTACGTCCTGGCGGCGGGCAGGGTTTCGCTGATGCGTCAGCATCAGCCGTCCGTGTAGCGGCTGCCCCAGCTCCGTTCCTGCGCCAGGTCCTCCAAGGCGTGCTGCAGTTCACACGCCCTGGCGGCATCAACGGGGGAACAGGCAGGGGCAGTTCGCTGTTCTTGTGTACGTGGCTGCGGAGGGGACAGCGTCCCCGGGCCTCACCTATAGCCCATGGGGACGATCGTTCGGCTGAAGCCCCATGGAGCACTTCGCCGAGAGGCGACCGCCCTCCGCACGCCACCACCCACGGCCCCGGCTGGCCTCCCCCGTCCAGCCGGGGCTTTCTGCTGCCCGGTTCCCGCGCCCGCGCCGCGACTGGAGCAGGAACCGTGATCCCGCCGCGGCGTATGTCTGCCCGCGAGTACCCTCCAATCTGCGGGACTGGCACGGGAGGCGGGGGACCCTGAACTGGAGGTGCACGAGGCGCTGGAGGTGCTGCGGTCGACCGCTGGCGCGGCTGACGTTGTAGCGCTGGGCCAGGTCGGACTCAGCGAGACGTGGTGGAGGGGTTGGAGTGGTCCCAATCACCGCCGCTGGGAAGCCCTGCAGGACCCTCAAGGGAGTGCCCATGCTGGGGGGTGCACTTCACCCCCGATGGCCTGGCTACGTAGGAGCCTCCGGAGTCGTGCATTCCGTTTAGCGCAAGGTGTAGATGCCACTAACTGGCATCCACCATGGTGGAATAGGGCCCTGAGCTGCGGTTTCATTAATTGCCACTTATTGGGGCTACCTCGTTAGGGGACCTAATCCTCATTGCGTCCGCAATAAAGAATCTGGCCTAGGCCGAAGCGAGGCGCGGAACGCCTCTAGAGTGCGCCGTGGAGTACCGCTCGTGATGGTATTGTTCCCTATACTTCCTCGGCTGCCGGGTGGACGCCAGCTGGTTTCATCCAGCGAGAGGAGGTAGGTGTGAGCATCGGCACCGGTTCCCAGGACGGGGACAAGGAGTCGGTGTGGGCGAAGCTGCTTCGCCGGTCCGCTGACGCGGCCCGGTTGGCGGGGGCCTTGCTTCAGGCCGTCTGGTACGGCACGAAGATCTGGTGACCTGCACCTAGATGCAGAGATGGGCCCTACCCTGTCGCGAAGGGCGGGCCCATCTGCAGTCCGACACCGGTGTGGTACCTGCGCCCCGCGTTGTGCTTGATAGAGCCGCGTGGGGCGCAGCCATGTGGACTGTTGACAACCAACTCAAGGTTGTGCGGTCACGATACCACGTCTGGCAATTATTCGGTGGAAGCTCCCGAATTTGAAATCGCGTCGCCGATTCCTCCCACTGCAGGAATTTTCCCGCGAACCAAATTCATACTGAGCACCAAATCTGAACCCTCCTGACATGCGATGCCAGGTAGCAGATTCAAAATTTCCCCGCAGTCCGCAGGACACTGCAAATCACTTTCACCGCATCGAAAAAGCGAGGATTTCAGTCCCCCGGAGGGATCACATTCGCGGCTCTGAAACCGGTCTCCGGCAACGGCCCTGGACGCCTCTCGGATAACGGGCCAGGCCGGCGCAGCGTCGCACGAGGGCGTCGCGACGGGCCGTCGTGCAAGGAGGACAACGGCGACGGCGCGGGGGTCAACGCCTCCGGGTCCGCGGGTGTTGAGTCGGTCAACTCCGGGGGGTGCCCGCAGGATGACCGCTTCTGTCGACGACGGTGCACGGTGTGTAGACGACGGCCCGTCGGCAGTGGGCCGGTTGGCTACGACGCTGGTCAGACCGCTGGAACAGTCGGTCAACTGAGGGAGGTTGCCTGCCGGATTCACTGGGGTGGCCGCATCTTCCGACGAGGAGTGCATGGCGTGTAGACGACGCCCGGTCGCCGGTATACAAGCGGCGACGACGCTGGTCAGAGTCGCTGGAACGGGAGGCACACAACGGGGGCAAACGCCCGTTGTGTGCCTCCCCAACGCGCGTTTGCCTGGGGCCACGGTCAGGCAGGCCCGTTATCCGGAAGCGCCGACGGGTGGGCTCGCCTGTCGGCCGAACGGTGGACGTGGCGTAACCCGAAGCCCTCAGGATCGTTCAGGGACGTCTCGCCCGGTGACCTATTGGTGCTCGTCAGCCATGGGTTTTTGCCCACCTGCAGGTGCCGAAAGACGTGTCCGGTGATTCGTTCCTGGAGGACTGGCGATACTCACCTGCTGCTCTTAATTGGTGGGCCAAATGTTGCCACGCGGGGCGGAGTTGCAGTGTCCCTGACGTTCACAGCGACGTTCTCCCAGCTCACAACCAAACACGTCCGCTGAGCTGAGTGGCTGGTCCGGCGTCAGCTGCGCCGGCGGAGGGTTGGCGAACACGGTCTGCCGGTGCTCTCGGGCGGGGGCGACATGGGCGTCCGCCTGGTCGAGGACCTCCCCGGCCTCGGCGGCGAACCGTTGCCCTCGGGTGGGCTGGCCGGTGGCCTTCTCCTGGTCGAGCCGCGCGGCGAGTTCCCGGGCCTCCGTCTCCACCTCGGCATCGGCATCGGCATCGGCATCGGCGTCGTGCCGGTCGCCCTCGGCGATGAGGCGGTTCAGCTCCTGTCAGCTCCTGACGGAAGGCGGTGCCGTAGATGCGCTTCGTCCAGGACGGGACCCGCGCGTTCCTCGGCGCCAGCCCGGAGGCGGGCGAGCAGTCGCTTGGCCTTCTCCTCGGAGCGCCGAGCCTTCTCCTCGCGCTGGGCTTCATCCTGAGCCTGGCGATGGAAAAGGGACACCGACTTGGCCCGCCCGTGTCGTGCCAAGCGGGCCTGCCGGGACCTACGTTCGGATGCGGCGCGGGCCTCCTCGGCGGACAGGTCGCGCTGCCGGGGGGAGCGGCGTGGGGGCCGGCGGTTCCTGCAGCAGGTCGGAGACCATGCCGTCCGGCCGGTACTCCCAGGAAGCGGGCGAAGGTGTCGACGGCCTGCTCCAGACAGGGGCTCACCGAGCCCGGCCCGGGTCTTCTCGTCCTCCAGTACGGCCAGCAGCAGCCACCCCGACCTGGTGGAGACCTCCCCCACTCTGCTACTGGACGTCGTGGCGCACTCGCCGGCCCCGTTCGCCGAGAAGACCGGCGCGGCTGCCGAGGACGGCAGAGAGGGGCGGTGACGCTGTACCGGGCGATCCTGCGGTTCACCGCGGGCGGCCCGGCCGTCACCGGCGCGTGGGAGGACAACGGCGCCGTCGCCCGCCGCACCTACAAGCATGGGAGTGGCAGGGCCGCCGTCACCTCGCGTGAACGCCTCGCGGTACTCCGGCCCGGCACGGGGTGCTGAGCATGCACCTGTCCTACTGGCCGGAGGAGATCCGTGATCCGGGGCCCGCGCCCGCCGGGCCGGTCACCGAGCGGGAGACGGAGCTAGCCGAGATGCTGCTGACGCAGTGACGGGCGTCGACCCCGGCGCCCTGCGGGACGAGTACGCCGAGGCTCTGGACCAGTTCGTCGAGGCCGCCTCCGGGGGCAGGCAGCTAGAGGCAGCCGGGGCGGAAGAGGTGAGTTACGGGGAGTCCCGGCAGAGCACGGCGGAACGCCCGGCGCGGGTAGCCAACGCCCGGCGCGTGTAGCCCATGAACTGAGATCGGATGGAATCGGCCGGAACCTGCCCGGGCGGCTCCGTCGGCGCCCTAGGGTTTCGTGTGCCCTCGGAGACCGCCGGGGCTGGCTTGGCCCGCGGGGACCTCAGTGTACCTCGCGAGGTGTACGAGTGTGGGGTGCCGTCCTTGTTCCACCGCGTGGTGACGGCCTGTCGGCCGCTGCGAATTCCCCTGTTCCGACGGCACGTCACCGCACGCGTCCTGTCCTGGACCGGCACCGCCGTCTCCCCGGTCGCACTCTCCTTCGCCGTGCTGCACATCGGCGGCGGGCCCGGAGGGCTCGGCCTGGTGCTCGCCGCCGAGATGGGTTCGCTTCTGCTCATGCTGCTGATCGGCGGGGCCGTCGCCGACCAGGTCTCCCGTACCTGGGTGCTGGCATGGGCGAACGCTGGCGCGGGGGCCGGGCAGGGGGTGGCGGCATTGCTGGTGGCGTCGGGGCGGGCGGAGGTGTGGCACCTGGTCGTGCTGGCCGTGGTCGGCGGGGTCACCAGCGCGTTCAGCGGTCCGGCGGCCTCCGGGGTGGTGCGCGAGGTGGTGCCGGTCGACGAACTTCAGCAGGCGAACGCCTTGCTGCGGCTCGCCCAGAACACGGTCAAGGCCGGAGGTCCCGCTCTCGGCGGCATGCTGGTCGCCGTTCTCGGTCCGGCGTGGGCGATCGGCTGGGACGCGGTCACCTATCTGGTCGCGGCCATGCTCTACGCGCGTCTGCGGCTGCCTGTGCAGCGGGTGCGGATCGGTCCGCCTGGCATGCGCGGGGGGATCGCCGAGGGTTGGCGGAAGTTCCTCGCGCGCCGGTGGCTGTGGCTGATGGTGGGGCAGAGCGCGCTCGTGGTGCCATGCTGGCTGGTCTCCTATCAGACGTTCGGGCCGGTCTACGGGCAACAGCACCTGGGCGGGGCGCCGGGCTGGGGGCTGGTGATGTCCGGTTTCACGGTCGGGCTGATCGGCGGGGCGTCGGTGGCGCTGGTGTGGCGGCCGCGTCGGGTCGGTTGGCTGGTGTGCGCGGGGACGGCCGCGATGGCGGCGCCCATGGCGGCCATGGCGGCGGGCGGCGGGCTGCTCCTGGTCGTGGCCGGGGCGGTCGTCGCGGGGTGCGGGCAGACTCTCGCGTCGACCGTGTGGACCTCCTACGTGCAGCGGCAGGTGCCCGAGCACCTGTACGGCAGGGTGTCGTCGATCAGCACGCTCGCCCAGCTCGCGCCCGTCCCCGTCACCGCCCTGCTGGCCGGCACGGTCGCCGGGCGCACCGGCGTTCAGCCGGGGCTCGCGGTGTGCGCGGCGGTCACGGTGGCGGCGGCGGGTGCGCCTCTGTGCCTGCGCCGGATCCGCGCGCTCGCTGTTCCGCAGGCCACTGAGAAGGCCCTCGTACGCCGCTGACCGGGCCAGCCCGCCGCGTGCGTCAGGCCGTCGCCGCGGCGGCGGGCGCGGGCAGGAAGCGGCGGGCGCCGATCGCGTGCAGGTAGAACGGCCGTACGGCTTCCACGGCCGCATCCGTGCTGGGGAAAGCCCGGTCGCGGGCGGCGGCGTCGAGTTCCCGGGGTCCTCCGGGGCTCTGCCAGGTCTCGGCGAGGTGGGCGTGCAGCCGTTCGGGGTCGAGGAGGTGGACGTGGCGGCCGGGTCCGGAACGGGCGATGGCGCGGTTGAGGAGCCATGCTTCGGCGGTGTGCTGCCCGCTGTCGATGCGGGGGCTGAGCAGGCCCGCCGCCTCGTCGCGGGTGGAGGGCCAGACCAGGGTGGCCGCGTCGATGCGCGCCGAGCGGACCAGCAGGCGCAGCAGTTGTTCGCGTTCGTCACATTGTGCGGTCTCGGCTGGGGTGATCCAGTACCCGGCTTGGTCCGGGGTGAGGGTGTTGAGGGTGATGCCGCGCCCGGCCGCTGTGCGCAGGGCGGCGTCCTCGGTGCCGGGGGCGCCGGCGGGCAGGCCGGTGATCCAGGCCAGGACGCGGCCCCGCCAGCGGCCGGGGAAGCCGGGGTCGTAGAGCTGCTGGTGCTGGAGTTCGGCGCGGAAGGGCACCGTGGCGCCCGCGATGTCGCGGACGGTGTAGGCGGTGGTCCAGTGCCGCAGGAACGATGTCCGCCACGGCGTGCCTGCCCAGGTGCTGGTGGCGGGCGGGGGCAGGGAGCCGGTGGCGGCCCGCAGGGCGGCGACGGCGTCGCGGTGCTTGAGGTCGGCCGACCGGGACCGGCAGGCGTAGCGGTCGGTGACGGCGTCGACGGCGGCGGCGAGGTGGGGGTCGTGGCGGGCGGCGCGGCGTACGGCGGTCCAGGAGCGGCGGCTGTAGTGCAGAGACCGGGCCAGGGTGCTGAGGCGTTCGGCGTCCGCCGCGCTGATGGTGCCCGCTGCGCTCGCGGTGTTGAGGGTGTGCAGGAGGTTGACCAGGGGTTCGCCGAGTGGCTGTCCGTCGGGGGTGTGTTGGACGGTGACCGCGTCGTCGGCGGTGATCCGTCCGTCCCGGTAGGCCTGGTAGATCTCGCCGATGCCGTGCATGCCGTACGGGTGCAGCTCGGCGGCGCGCAGGGCGCCCATCGAGGAGGCGCCCACGACGGTGACGCCGTCGGCCAGGACGGAGAGGATCTCCTTGTGGCGGATCGGGGCCGCTCCGTGGAAGAGGCCGTCGATGATGACCACGATGTCGTCCGGTGTGGGGGCGAGGGTGATGAGGTCGCCGTGCTGGATCGGGGGGTGGTGTACGGCCTGCGGGCAGAGGGCGGTGACTTCGGCCGGGGTGATGGTGGGCCCGCTGTAGACGTGGATCATGCGGCGGCTGCCTCCTCGTGGCGGGGGATCTCGTGGCGGGCGAGGTACGTCAGGCCGGGGCACAGGACCTTGACGACGGCGAACTCGGGCCGGTCGGCGAGGTCGACGGCCATCGGCTCGTGTCCGGTGTGGGCGGCCACCGCGGCGGCGAGCGCGGTGGCTTCCTCGGCGCACGTCGGGTGCGGGGTGGTGGTGCCGTAGGCGGCGGGTTGCCAGGGCCGGGCGGCGGCGGGTGTGACGGGGCGGGCGAAGCCGTCGGGGGGCAGGTAGGTGGAGGTCACGATGTCGTCGCGGGTGCCCGCGATGAACGTCAGCCGGGACTGGGCGGCCTCGGTGACGGCGCGGGACAGGGCCACGGCCGGATCTGCGTGGGCGCCGGAGCCGACGACCATGGCGGCGGCCGCGTCCTCGTGCCACAGATAGGCGGCGAAGGCGGGGACGCCGAAGCGGGAGGGGGCGTGCACGATCTCCAGCCAGGCCCCGGCCGCCCGGATGCGGTCGATCAGCTCTGCGCAGTAAGGCTCGTCGACCGTGGCGGGGTCGACGTAGTGCCGCTGGTGGACGGGGACGGTGCTGAGGGCGCTGGTGGCGTCGCGTTCGATGACCTCGTACAGGGCGTGGACGTCTGCCTCCGCGCGGGTGTTGCCGGAGGCGAGGCCGTTGGAGGAGGCGGTGAGGGTGTGGCTGCGCCAGCCTTCGCGCAGGTCGCGGCCCATCCGCACGGCCTGGCGCGGCACCAGGGCCGCGGCGTTGTCGCTGATCCGGCGGGCGGTGATCCAGTCCAGCGGGGTGTCCTCGGTCAGGAGGCTGCCTGCGTGCTGCTCCAGGGCGAGCACCGGGTACGGCAGTCTCAGCTGGGCGGCGGGGACGTCGCTGAGTTCGGCCGCCGGGACGGCGTGCTCGGCGTGGTGGAGTTCGATGGCCTCCATCGCGGCGGAGATCCGGGCGAGGTCGAGGGTGGCGCCCTTGCCCTGGGACACCGACAGGGTGCGGGCCAGCGGGCGGACGGACATCACCACGGGGACGCCGAGGACGTCCAGGCCGGTGACGTCGGCGAGCCGGGTGATCCCGAACTCGGGCAGCAGGGGGGTGATCGCGGTGAGCGTGTCGTGGGGCGGGCGTTCGCGGTGGGTGCCGGAGAAGAAGACCTTCACGATGCCTCCGAGGGTGGCTGTGGGCAGACGGCGAAGCCGGGGCGGGGACCCGGGCGCAACTCCGGACCTCCCGCCCCGGCCGGTCGGCAATCGCACTGTCCGGCCGGTGGCCGGGGCGCGGGATCAGCCGGTCAGGCGGTGGCCGTGTAGACCGTCTCGTCGCTGAACTGTCCGTCCGGTACGGCCGCGTCGCCGCCGGCGTTGTGCGCCGGGATCTGGCCGGTGGCGAACAGCTCCTCCAGGTACACCGGAGTCGGCTTGACGGTCACGGTCTCGGTGATGTCGATCGCCATGAGGTCCTCCTCATCGGGTGGTGCCTTGTGTGGGATGTGCGGTCCCCGCGGTCACAGGGCGCAGTAGCAGAAGGTGCCCAGGACCCCGAAGTCGTGCTCGAACGGCGGGCGGTGGTGCGGGATGCCCCAGCCGTCGAAACCCTGAAGCCGCCGGTAGGGGATCGGCAGCGGCTCCTCCTCCTCGGGGAAGAGGCCGTGCCGTCCGGCGTACTCGATCACGGTGGTGCTGTCGGCCGCCCGCAGTGAGGGCACCCAGCCCATGACGCCGAGGTCGCCGATCAGGCCGGTGCTGAACGTGGCGGTGCACCGCACGTCGTCCCGGTGCAGGGCCATGAAGTCGCCCGGCCCGTACACCTTCAGGCCCCAGCGGACGGGGACCACGTCTGTCGTCCCGGTCACCTCGCGGGCCAGGTCCAGCACCCGGGCGGACGTCGCGAGAGCCGCCAGCGCGGGGCCGCCCGGGTGCGCGCGGCAGCGCTGCGGGGAGATGATGCTGCCGTCGCGCCGGGGGTGGAGGCCTTCGCGGTCGTTGACCCTGTCGAAGGCGGCTTTAGCGCACACCTGTGCCTCCGCCGCGATCTCCTCCCACTCCCCGGCCGTCACCAGGTCCTCGGACAGAAGTGCCGCCCCGGTCGTGCGCCACTGGTCGTGGAGTTCGGACACGGTCCGCCGCCTCAGAGGTTGAAGTAGCAGAAGGTGCCGAGCACTCCGGCCTGCCCGGGGCCGGTGACCAGGGGCCGCCAGTGGGGGATGTTGTAGCCGTCGAACGCCGACAGCCTGCAGAACGGCACCTCGCGCTCGGTGAAGCCGTCGGGGAAGCGGCTCTCGCGCTGGACCAGGGCGGCGAGGTCGTCGCCGGTGGCGTCGGCGAGTTCCGGCGCCCACCCCATCGGGGGAAGCCCCTCGGTCAGCGCGAACGTCACCGTGAGCGTCGCCTTGACGCTGTCGCGGTGCAGGCCCATGTAGTCCCCGGGCCGGTAGTAGTTGTAGCCGCAGCGGACCGGGATCAGCCGAGGGAGGGCGGTCGCCTCACGGATCACGGCCAGCAGTTGCGGGTTGCGGGACACGGCCGTCAGCACCGGCCCGCCGGGCACTGAGAGGTACTGCGAGGGCGTGCAGAAACTGCCGTCCCGGTGGGAGGCGGTGTTCGTGAACCCGGACTCCGATGCCTCCTGGCGCCGCTGCTTGGACTCCGCGATCAGCCGGTCCCATGTGCCGGCCGTCAGTGCGTCCTCGAACAGCAGACCCTCCCGTTGCCACGTCTGTGCCGCATCCGCCGGAGCACTCGTCTGCATCCGTCCTCACCCCTGCCATCAGCCGGTCGGGAATCTGACGAACAGTGAAGTCACCGCCACGCAGGGTCGGTAGCCTGCGGGGTGCCCGACCCTGCTGCACGTGCTGCACGCCCACCCGCATCCGCCGATCCCGGGGGTTCCTGTGACACGGACACGCGAGCGCAACCAGCAGCTGGAAGGCCTCGTGAAGGCCTCCGGCGCCACCCATGACGTTCTGGCCCGGCTGGTCAACCGCGTCGGCGCCGAGGCGGGCGAGCCGCTGCGCTACGACCGGTCCGCCGTCGCCCACTGGATCGGCGGCCACTACCCCCGGGGCGCGGTCCCGTACTACATCGCCGAGGCCCTCGCCCGCCTGCTCCACCGCGGCGTGTCCGTCACCGAACTCGGGTTCGGCGAGCCTCCCTCCCCCGGCGGACGGGTAGATACCGTGGAGGAGGTCGCCGAGATCGGGAGGGCCTACGTGGACAGGCGCCAGTTCACCCGCCGTGCCGCCTACTCCCTCGCCGCCCTGTCGTTACCCCACTGGGCCGAGATCAGCGAACGCGGGCGTCTGGCCGCGACCAGCCCCGGCATCCGGATCGGCGACAGCGACGTCCAGGCCGTCACCGACATGGCCGACATGTTCTCTCTGGCCGACCACCGCTACGGCGGCGGCCACGCCCGCGCCGCCGTCCACGCCTACATCGCCCACGACGTCACCGGATTCCTGCGGGCGGACGCCCCCGAAGCCGTCCGGCGGCAGCTGCACGCCGCGGTGGCAGACCTCGTCTATCTCGCCGGGTTCATGGCGTGGGACGACGAGGACCACGGCCTCGCCCAGCGCTGCTACCTGGCCGCATCCCGCCTCGCGACCCGGGCCGACGACCCGCTGACCTACTGCCACGCCCTGCGGGGTCTGAGCATCCAGGCCCTCCACCTCGGCCACCACCGCAGCGCCCTCGCGCTCGCCGAGACCGCGCACGACGCCGGGCGCTCACGCGCCGAGCCCCGCACCCGGGCCTTCCTCCTCGGGCAGATCGCCGCCGCGGCGGCCGGCGACGGCGACCGTCACCTCGCCCTCAGCCAGTTCACCGAGACCGAGCGGCAACTGGAGCGCTCCCTGTCCGGGCCGGCGGTGTTCGGCACCTACCACCGCGCCGCGCTCGAATTCCAGCGCGGGCAGATCCTGGCGTTCCTCGGCGACCTCCGGGGCGCCGGCCGGGCGTACACCGCGAGCCTGCGCCACCGGCACAAAGAAGAACGCCGCTCCCGCGCCATCACCCTCGCGCCCCTGGCCGAGATCCAGCTTCGCCAAGGGCATCTCGACCAGGCGTGCACGACCTGGGGAACCTTCATCGACACCGCCGCGCAACTCCACTCCGGCCGCGTACGGAAAGCAGCCGTCCACGCGGACGAGCTCCTACGTCCCCACCACAGCCACCCAACTGCACAGGCGACGATCCGCCGCGTCCGCAGCTACCTCGCGACGAGCTGAGAGGCCGCTTTCGACAGCCACCACATGAAGAAGGACCGCACGGCATCGGGCCAGAGAGCCGCCGCTTGTTATCAGCCTGAGCCGACCGACGGGTGTCCCTGCCCGATGCAGTCTGCTGTTCGGTGTTCCGCACGATGACGCATCCAGAGCACGACATCACAGATCCGTAGCGCACTGACCGTCTCGGGGATCCTGGCGGACCGGCGCAGTGCCATCAGTTCGTGGTGCAGGGCCCGGTCGTCGGCGCTGAGCGCGGCATGCAGGTCGAGCCAGAATGATGCGGGCCGGCCAAGGGCACAGCGCACGACTTGGTCGTATACGGGAAGGAGCCGTGGTCGCTTGCGAGCGAGGAGTTTGCCAGCGGTGACCCACCCTATGCCGGGTTGGCCGGTGAGAAGACGCCAGGAGGCATCAGCCGGCGATCCGGAGGCTAGATCAGCAGCGTCAGCCTCGGCCATGTCGAGGTGGTTGGGGATGTGGTGCAACAACTCGGACAGCTGCACGCCAAGCTGGCCTTCCAGAAGATCCAGGGCAGCTTCTGCCGGAATGGTGACCGACAGGGTCTGCACCGCGATGAGGTCGTCGGCAGTCACTGCGTTAGCGGCTTCGGGCCGGTCTCCCCCGCCTGCCAGATGCTCGAACCGCCTCCCAGTGAACGACACGGCGCCTGGCGGCTGGCCGATGCCGAAATACCGTCGAAGATCTTCAATTGCTTGATCACTCGCAAGAAAAGGCTGCAGTCGGCTGATGAGCAGCTGCGGGTCAGAAAGCACAGACTCCTCCGAGGTGCCGCCGACAGTGGGACGGTGCCGGAGCACAGGACCGTTGCGGCCGCTCGGGCATGACGGCTGGTGCGCTTTCAGCGGCGGCCTTGGGCGCGGCGGCGCGACGGAGCAGCGCGGTGCTCACGATCGCATCCAGGTGGCGAAGGCATCGACGAGGCCGGTGTAGAACTGTTCGCCCGGCACCGAGCCCGGGTTCTTGCTGGCGTCGTAGAAGGCCACGTTGGTGAAGGTCGCTGAGGCGGAGGCGTTGAGGTTCTTGTAGAAGGCGAGCTTGCCGCGGCCGAATCCCACAAACAGCCAGAACACCCCCAGGGACGCGGTGTTCTGCAGGAGCGAGCGGACTTCGGCTTTGTCCCAGGGTTCGTCCCCGACCTGGGTGATGATGAAGGCGGGGTCAGCCGCGCCGGCTTCCTGGTAGTGGCTGACCGCGCGGCGCATCGCGTCGGCGACATTGCCCCAGCCCCAGTCGACTTGAGTGTGCAGCTGCCCGATGCGGCCTCGGTAATTGTCCAGGCGGATCTCTTCAAGGAACGGCTCTCGTCCGCTGGAGAAGACCACGGGCACGGTGCCGTCATCGTCCAGGTTGGCCGACAAGGCAAGGACCCGTTCAGCGAAAGCCTGGACCGCGAAGGACTCGTACAGCTCTTCCATGTGCCAGTCGTGGTCCAGGATCAGGTACACCGCTGCCCGCCGACCGGAAATCCCTCGGTTCACGAGAGCCTGGCCGGCCTGTCGTGCGGGATCCAGCAGGCCAGGAGCCTGTCGTTCCACCTTTGCCAGATTCACGGTTGCCGGCGCAGGGGCAGGACGCGTCTGTGCGGGAAGTGGTGCAGAGGGCGCAGTGGCGGGTTCTGGGTCGACGTCGACGCCGTAGTCCGTGGCCAGCCCTGACAGGCCAGAGGCGTAGCCCTGCCCGACGGCGCGGACCTTCCAGCCGTCGCCACGCCGGTACAACTCCGCCAGAACCACGACGGTCTCTCCCGCAGCGAAATCCGGTGCGGTGAACGAGCAGGCGGGCGCACCGCTCTGGTTGATCGTCAGTTGGGGTGCATGCGTGAAGACGGCACCGGGTTGCAGCGGATCAGCGCTCGCTACGATCACCACCTGGTGCACGTCGGAGGGTAGGCGGGGCAGGTCAGCGGTGACCGCCGGGCCGGTGACCGACACGCCGTCCTGTGCCGGATGATTGTAGAAGACGAGGTCCTTGTCGCTTCGGACCTTGCCGTCCGGTCCGAGCAGCAACGCGGACACGTCTGCCGCAAGCCCCTGCACTGCCACGGACAAGACCGTCGACGCCGTCGCCAGTGCTGTGTTCTCGCCCTTGCGCAGCGATGTCGTCTGCATCCCGTCCTCCTTGATCAGTGGAAAGACACGGTAGTCACCCACACGCCCAACTGTCGCCGCTTTGATCGGAATTCGCCCCACCAGCACCCGCCGAAACGGTGCAGTCTGTGGGCTCTCGACTTTCCTGCGCGGTATTCGGGGGCATGTCGTCCGGGACGCATCAGCCTCGAAGGACGGCTCGTCTGTCCGCAGGTTCACGGCGGGCACGTCCCAGCTCCGTGCCCGCCGGCCTGGCACAGCCAACACGCTGCGGCCCGACGGGCATTGCGAGCATGCGTCCTACGCATCGGCATGGACCGCAACGTCGCATCCCTCGGCCGCCACCACGAGGATTCCTTGCTCGTCACCGGACGGCAGTGAGGCGCGGCGCACTCGGGTTTCCCACTGCGCCGGCCACAAGGTCGTTGCATCCCACAGAATTCCCTCCAGGGGCACGTCATCCAACTTGGCGTTGGTGAGGTCTGCTCCGACGAAGTCGTTGCTGGCCCGCTCGACTTCTGCGACAGCCTTGACCAGCGCGTCGGCGTACTCGCAGCTTTGGACCAGATCGTCGATGAGGTCCTGGGCTACTACCTCGACACCGAACAGGTAGGCGCGTCCGGTCGTCACGAGGGCGGCGACAGATGGAGCCAGTTCCTCGTCCACGAGTTCCCGGATGCTGTGGAGTTCATCGGCGAGGCGCTCGGCCGGATCGGCGAGTGCGGACTCGACTGCGTCGAGATAGTCCAGGCCGGTGACGGCGGCCTGGGACCGATACGGTGCGGGCCGCAGGGACATGCCCTCCAGGTGCTCGCGGAGTTGTTCCACCGCAGTGTCGGCGCGGCTCAGCGGCTGCGTGCTGTCGCCCGCGAGTTCACACAGGTCCTCAACGATACGGACAGCGGTGCGCACCGCATCTGCCAGGTTGAGAGGCAAGTAGTTGCGGACCAGCCGGAGTGCCTCTTCGCGGTACTTCACCCGGATTGTTGCAGGGCGGCGTGCCAGGGGGCCCCGGGTGCCCAGACGTGCTTGGAGGGCGGAATCGCGCTGAGCGGCATAGGCGTCCCGGGACAGACGGCGGCTGACAGCTGTCCCCGTGGCGCGGTGGGTGGCAGCCAGCAGGCGGTCCAGTGCAAGGTCCGGGGTACGCAGTTCGGGCGGCCCGCCATGGGCGTTGAGGCGGTCGACCACGGCAATGCCCAGTTGACGGTGCGCGCTTGTCAGCAGGGCGTCGAGGCGTTCGTTCTCTTCCGCTGCGCGGGACTCGCTGCCCATCACGCCTTCCTCCTCTCGGTGGTGAACCGGCCCTCGAGCCGCATGCCTTGCCTGAGTGCGGCTCTCGCGCGGGCCAGGTTCTGGCGTACGGCCGCCTGGGTGGTGCCCATGGCACGTGCGCTTTCCTCAGTGGTGAAACCGTCCAGATGCCAGGCCATCGCGGCACGTTGCTTGGCCGGCAGTTGATGCAGTAGAGAGATCACCTGGCGTTCCTCCTCCCCTAGTTCGGCGGCGTGAGCCGGCGTCTGCCAGCGCAGGCTGGGCTGCGGTTCCGGCAGGTCCGCACAGGTCTCTTCGAGTTTCACCTGCTGGCTCACCCAGAACCGCCAGGCCACCGTGCGCAGCCAGGCGCGGGGGTAGGTGATCGTGACGCCTGGCGCGCACATCTGAGTGAAGGCGTCCTGCGCGGCATCCTGGGCCTCTGTCCAGGATGCTCCTTGCAGAAGCAGGAAGCGGACCAGAGCGGGATACTGCTCGTCGTGCAGGGCACCGGCGAGCTTGATACCCGGCAGCGGGGTGGCATCTGCCTCCAGCGGCTCGGCAAGGTGCAAGTCAGTGCTGACGGAGTCGTCCACGCTCGCCACCCCCGCTCCGGCCGGCGGGCTCCGCCTCGCGGCCGCCGCGGTAAGCGACGGATGTTGCGGACCGCCCGCTGATGCAGCGAACCCGCTCGGTCTGTGCCGCCTCACTGATGCGCGCTATCTCCACGGAGACGTTCAACCTTCGCTGAGCGATCTTCACTATGGCGTTGATGACACTGACGGCCACGGTCACCACCGCTGCGGTGATCACAGGCTCCATTCCGCACCTTTCCCTCTTCCGTACGGGCTTTTCGCCCGCTCCCACGCGCCCCGCGCACCTCAACAGTGCGATTTCCCCTAGGAGTTGTGACATTTTGCTGGTCACGAGACTGCACCGCACGGAAGGAGGCTGTAGAGGCAGGGCGGCAGCACACCGCCATCCGAATGGGTGCGCCTTCTGTGCGCGCCGAGGACAGGCGTCGGACGGGAGGGCTGTGGCAGGAGACGGAGCGCCGTGGGGTGATCCGGTGTATGCGGGGCAGCGGTCTGCCTCCGGTCACTGATACGGCCAGAACTCGTTCGTCATCACTTTCATCTGTGCCTGCATCAGGTGGAGCAGCCAGACGCGCCCAGATTCACCCGGGCCGGCTTGTCTGGTCTGCTGTCGCGCCATTGAGTGCCCCGAGCACGCACAGCGTCTCGCTGCACAAGGCCAGTTCCGACACTCCCGCCTCGACTATCGACTGATCCCGTCCGCGCCGAGGGAGCCATCCTCATCCGTGCAAGGGTGCAGCAGGCAGCTGCAAGGTGCACGCCCCCTTCACTGCGGAGTCGGCAGGACCCAGTGAAGGTCTTCCGTATCGGCGGAAATCCGCCACGCGTTCAGCAGCCCTGCTGTCGTCATCTGCTGGAGTACGTGGGGCAGTTCCTCGGGTTGGATACCGCACTCGTGGGCTGTCCGGTCAGCTTCGTTCAGCCCGTGGCCGGTTTCGGAATCGCTGTGTGCCGCGAGATAGACCCTTACTACTTGCGGCAGCGGACCGAGTCCCCCTGCCTGATCCCGGCAACTGGCGCGCAGCGCCCAGTCAGCTGCGTGACAGCGGTCGGTGCGGGTGGGCGCCTGGCCGAGCAGCGCGGCGTCCAGTAGGACGGCAGCGACTTTGGCGGTGGCGTGGTCGGGGATCCGGCGCAGCCATCGCGCTTGTTCCAGTTCCCGCCAGGGGGTCGGGTCGGAGCCGAGCCGGAGGCTGCGCAGCAGGCCCGCGGGAAGGCTGACCTGCATGCTGGCGCTTATGCGCAATGCGCACTGCAGGGCGATCAGCCGGGTGGCGGGTGAGGTCCCGGCCGGGAGCGCGGCAGCCAGATAGCTGAGCATGTCCCGGACTCTGGTTTGCCTGTCCGGCTCGCTGCGCCGCTGCCGTCGGCGGCGGGGGCGGGGGCGGAGGGTGGCCGGCGTCTGTCGGGGGGTGGGCAGGGCGGTGTCGGGTACGACGGCGGCGTGGGTGGTCGCTGCGGCGCAGGCGGTGCAGGTGTCGGTGAGTCGCCATACGCGGCCGCCGTGTTCGCAGGCGAGGAGCAGGCGGATGGGGCCGGCGCAGCCGCGGTGGCGGCGGTGCCAGTGGCAGCCGCGTTCGTGGCACTGGCAGGTCCTCAGGTGGGGCGGGAGGGTGTCGCTGCGGGCGTGGCGTGCGAGGTGGGCGAGGGCGGCCGCGCGGGCGGATACGGCGGGGATGGGGCTGGCGTCGCGGGGGCACTGCCGGCAGGTGAGAACGAGTCCGCCGGTGTGTGAGCGCAGCTCCACGGTCCAGGTGCGTGGGGTCGTGGGGCATGGTGCGCGCAGCCTCATGGGCGGGTGGCCCTCCTTATCGGTGCCTCCGCTGGTGTCCGTCCGGGAAGGGGCGGCGGCGGACACCGTAGTGCAGACCTCTGCCCTTTACTTGTCGCTGCCACCTGGGCAAATAGGGCAGAGGTCTGCACTGACAGGGCAGGGGTCTGCACCGTCGGATGGTCGGGTGACGATCTTGCCGCCCGATCCGGACCTCAACGCGCTGCGGCTGGAGCTCGCGCGCCTGCGGGCGGTGCGCGGGTGGACGTATGACGAGCTCGCCGCCCGCAGTGGCCTGGCCAGGCGCACGGTCATCGAGATCGAGCAGGGCCGCACCATCGGCACCCTGAAGACCTGGCACGCTCTCGCGCACGCCCTGGGAACCCCGTTCGAGCAGCTCTTCGGCACGCTGTGCCACGACCACGATCTTCCCGGCCCCGCCGAGGGCTGACGGCTTCCCAAGGGCTGCCGCGGATCACCTGATGCAGCGACGGCGAAACGAACGTTCAGGCGCCTCTTCGCACACCCGTAGCCTCATAGAGGGCCGACCGGGCGACGTGGCGGCGCCAGTTCCGCAGGTGCGGCGTGTTGGCTGGCAGGTTCACGCGTATGCGCTCCACTCCTTCGTCTTCTGCCCGGCACTGGGACGGCAGCCCCGTCACCGCCCCAGCCCTCCGTTCTTTGCGGGTGAATCCTGGCGGCACCAGCCGGCTGCTGCGCTGCGGCCAGCACAGCCGTTGCCGTGAGTGCGGCAACCGGATCGAGTGGTACCACCGCAGCGGCCCGCGAATGGTCCGTCTGCACCCGCGCGAACTCCCCGCCGCCCGGGTACCTGCCGACTGCCGCTGGCACGTCAGTTCCGGCATCGCCCACCCGGCCGGGGACGGCAGCAGCTGGTGCCGCATCCCGCACGCCCTGCTCTGCCCCGCCCGGGACACTCCCCCGGCAGCCGGGCTGGCAGCGCTGCGCAGAGCGCTCGCGGTGAACACCCGGCGCCTGATCGACGCCGACACCTTCATCCCGGCCGCCGCCCGGCCGGACGGGGCAGCGGCGCAGCAAGCCGTGTGCCGCCCGGTCCGGCCTGTGGTGCAACTGCTGTACGTCCGCTATCTCGCCGCCGGGCCGGTGGAGGACATCCAGTGCGTGGCCCTGACCCGGCGCCGCCGCCGCTGCACCCGCCCGGTCCTCGCTCCCCACATCCCGGCCGGCACCTGGACCCTGATGCCCGCCACCTCCTCTGCCACCGGCCAGCTGGCCCTGCCCGCCGACGTGATGGCCGTCTACGACCTCAGCGCCCTTTCCTACGCCGAGCAGCTGCGCTGGCGCGCCCAGCACTGCCCCCAGCACGCAGCCACAGCCGTCGTACCCGACCTGACGGTGCCGGACTGGGAGCCCTTCGACCCCCTCCTGCACCGTGAGCACATCCACACCCGGCTGCCCAACCTCAGCCGCCCCGGGCCCTCGGGCCGCGCGCGGAAGGCGGCCCGGCCGTGACGCGACACCATGCCGTCGAGATCCTCCTGACCCGCCCCCTCTCCCCCGGTGAACTCAAGCACGCCCGGCGGACCGTACCGCTGGCCGTGAACGCCGACCGCACCCGGCTGATGGCCGTACAGGACGCCCGCAGCCCGGGCGACGCCCTGCACCGGCTGCGGCGCCGCCTGGGTTCACGGCTGCCCATCGACGTCCTGAGCACGCACTACCCGGACCGCAAAGGGCAGGTGCGGCTCAATATCGCGTTCGGCCGGAGCGATGATGCGGCCATCCGCCAGGCCGCGGCCTGCCGAGGCCAGCGGCCCGCAGAGTTCCTCAGCCGGCGCGTGACCGCGGCCCTCGCCGAGCAGGAACGGCAGCGCCTTCGCTCATTGGAGGACCGGCTACAGGTCCTGCTGGTTGACCACGCCCTCGAAGAAGTGCTGACCTGCGCCATCCATGCCCTCAGCCGGCACCGCCGTTCACCGGCGGCACCGTAACGCCCCTTTTCCCGTGAGGGTTCGCCTTGGCTGAAGGAAGCCCGGGGGCTCCCCTCGTCTTCATGCTCGCTGCGGAGTTTCGTTGCCTACGCCCACCGATGAACAGATCCACGCCACCGACGCCTTCCGCGCCGGCCGCCACCTCGTCCTGCAAGCCGGCGCCGGCACGGGCAAGACGGCCACCCTCGTCATGCTCGCCGCCGCCACCAGCCGCCGCGGCCGCTACCTCGCCTTCAACAAGAGCATCGCCAGCGACGCTACGGCCCGCTTCCCCCGCACCGTGCACTGCAAGACCGCGCACGCCACCGCCTACGCTGCCCTCGGCCACCGCTACACCCACCGCCTCAACAGCCCCCGCCAGCCCGCCTGGAAGACCGGCCAGGCGCTCGGCATCACCCGGCCCGTCCGCATCGGCGAGCACGAGATCACCGCCAGGTCCCTGTCCAACACCGTGCTGCGCACCGTGACCCGCTTCTGCTACTCCGCCGACCACACCCTGGCCCGCCACCACGTCCCACCACTGCGCCGCCTGGGGGCACCCGGCGAGCACGCCGAACTCGCCGAAGCAGTCCTGCCGTTCGCCAGGCGCGCCTGGGCCGACCTGCACAACCCCGACCAGGGAGCAGTCCGCTTCGAACACGACCACTACCTGAAGATGTGGGCGCTCACCCAACCGCGCATCGACGCCGACTTCCTGCTCCTGGACGAGGCACAGGACACCAACCCCGTCCTGGAACAGGTCTTCTCCGCCCAGCGCGACCGCGCCCAGCTCGTCATGGTCGGCGATTCCGCTCAGGCCATCTACGGCTGGCGCGGCGCCCGCGATGTCATGACGGGCTTCGACGCCACGCACCTCACCCTCACACGCTCCTTCCGCTTCGGCCCTCTGATCGCTGACCAGGCCAACCGGTGGCTCGAACTCGCCGAGGCACCCATCCGCCTGACCGGCACCGAGACCGTCCCCGCCACGGTCGGGAGTTTCGACCGACCGGACGCGGTGCTGTGCCGCACCAACATCGGCGCCATGACCGAAGTCATGCGCCTGCTCGCCGAAGGCCGGCGCGTCGCCCTGACCCGCGGCGCACAAGCCCTGGCCGCGCTGGCGCTCGCCGCCCGCGACCTCAAAGAGGGCCGCTCCACGGCCCATCCCGAGCTTGTCCTCTTCAGCTCCTGGGGCGAGTTGCAGGAGTACGCCGAACACGACCCCGCCGGACGCGACCTGCAGCCCTTCGTCAACCTCGTCGACACACACGGACCCGACGCCATCCTCACCGCGATCAACCAGCTCACCGACGAGGCAAACGCCGACGTCACTGTCTCCACCGCGCACACCGCCAAGGGCCGCGAATGGCCAGCTGTGAGAATCGCCGACGACTTCCCCCCGCCCAAGGACACCGATCAGCAAGACACCCAGGGCCGCCCGATCCCCGAACCCGTCAGCGACACCGACGCCCGCCTCGCCTACGTCGCCGTCACCCGCGCCCGCCACCACCTCGACCTCGGCGGCCTCTCCTGGATCAACACCCACCCCACCACAGCAAGCGCAGGCTGAAACGACGCCTGCGCCACCGATCTCACTGAGGTGCAATGCCTTGAGAGCTACTCGTCGTCAACATCCTGATCAGCCAATGGAGTTGATCCCAGCCTGCACCCACCGGGAAGACCGTCTAGGCACTCGCATCGCCACCACTGGCTTTGTACACGAGAACGGGGTTGGCACAGATCTTGGGGAGCGGTCGCGGAGGGTTACCGCGGTGTTCGATTGCGAGGGTCCGGGTCCGCGTGAGACCGCGTACGCATCGCCGTCTGACAGGCGGAGTGACGCTTCGTCAGGTCTTCGGCTGTCTGTGCCGTGGCTGGATATGGCCGGTGACGGTGTTGGCCATGCAGGCCGACGAATCGTTCTGGGACTCTCTCGTGTTCGACGGGATCGACGACGTGGACGTCGAGGCGGTGACCGCCGCTTTCGGCACGGTGGACGTGATGGCGAGGGGCCGGGCGGCTGGTGCGGCATGTCCGGACTGCGGCCGCTTCTCGGACCGAGCGCACGACTCCTACCAGCGCAGACTGAAGGATCTGCCGCTTGGTGGACAGAGCGTCGTGATCCGGCTGATGGTCCGGCGTTTCCTCTGCGGTGCGGGCGCCTGCCCTCGTCGTACGTTCGCCGAGCCGTTCCCTCAGCTGACTGCCCCGTACGCGCGTTTCGCCATGCGACTCAATCACGTCTTGGAGCACGTTCCAAGATCGGTGAGAGACGGCTTCTCACCTCTGAGCAGCACATACACCGCGCGCCCCAAGATCCTGGGAACTCCGTTTCGTGGGTCATCGGCGTGCCAAGGCCCGCCGTCTCAGTCGCTTGGCCGGAGCAAGACGGCGGGCCTCGCTCAGACGCGGAGACTCCGCATCTGTCTAAACGCCAATGCCACACCAGTCTGTGAGCACCAGCGAACTGTTCAACGATGCTGCCGTCAGGAGCGTTTAGTTCAGAAGCTGTGAACTTGTCCACGCTACCCAGGTCTTGGATAAATCCTGTGACCAGTCCCACACTTCAAAGTGTCATTCTCGCGGGGCTTTCCGCCGCAGTCCTTGGCCGGAGCACGGTGAAAGGCCCTCTCAGACACCGGAGGTCACCATGCATTTCTGTGGAACGCTGCTCGTTCCAGGTCACGGCAAGGCGAACGTCTTGGTAGTCATCATCCTGCTGTCGGTCGCGGTGGGGATCGCCGCGCCGGCGCCTGCAGTCGCGGCTAGCACCGCAGCCCTTGTCCAAGCAGGAGCCGCCCTGTGGATGGCCCTGAATAGCCCCAGCGCCTCGACGGCTGACAGCTGATGTCCGCATCGGGAGGGTCGGCTCCCCGCCCCGAGAGCGGGGAGCCAGCCATGGGAATCCAGAACATCGCCCAGTGCGTGGAGCGCGCCCAGGCGGGCGATGGTGCGGCTTTCGCTGAGCTTTACGCCGCCTACTGCGACACGGTGTACCGGTACGTCTTCTACCGAGTCGGAGGTAAGCCAACCGCCGAGGACTTGACTAGCGAAGTGTTCGCTCGAGCGTTCCAACGCTTGGAGACGTTCACCTGGCGAGGGCGGGACTTCGGGGCCTGGTTGGTCACCATCGCCCGCAATCTTGTGGCCGACCACTTCACCACAGCGCGCTTCAGGCTGGAGGTGACCACTGGCGAACCCTTGGACAGCAACGAGCCCGAGCGAAGCTCCGAAGATATGGTCGTCGAGGGCCTCCGCAATAAGGCGCTGGCCGAAGCGCTCAGCAGGCTCCCCCACCGCATGCGGCAGGTCACGTGGCTGTGGACACACGGTGTGCCGACAGCGCACATCGCGCAACGACTGGGCATCAGCCCCAGTACGGTCCGGGTCCACCTCTTTCAAGCGCGTCAGCGCCTTGCAACTGATCCCCTCGTGATCCTCCTCGCCAGCCCAGCAAGATCCTGAACACACAGGTCAGGAGGCGGATGCCGCACCCGGCTGTCCCTCGGTTGGTCGACGTAATGCGCACGCAGCGCGGTGTGGACCGCGTCGGTTCCGGACACCAACTGCCTCTCACGACATTGCGGTCTCACTCGCCTGATTGCTCGTGGTTGTCGGAAGCGGTTCGACCTCGAAATGGCATCCACGGAAAGTGACACAGCTAACTTGCTCATCGCCAAGGCCACGAGTCCCACACTACGAGGGGAAGGCCGACGACCTCGATGTCCGGCTCGAGGGTGAGCCGTATCGCGATCACGCTGTCGTCCGGCACCCTGGGACCGGCAACGTAGCGGAGATGCGGTATCCCCCGGCCGGCAGCGGTCCGGCCCACAGGTGCCCGCCGACGGCGCGGACCCGTTCGTCGAGACCGATCAGGCCTTGTCCGCCGGACAGCGCCATGGTGTCGGCGGCGCGGTGGCCGCGGCCGTCGTCGGTGACCGAGATGACGAGGCCATCGTCCTGCCAGTCGAACAGGACTGCGGTACGGGCGCCTGCGCCCCCGTGCTTCAGCGCGTTGGTGAGCCCTTCGCTGACCACTCGGTGGGCGGCCAGCTCAACGCTGGCGTCGAGCTGCTGAGCAGTGCCCCGGTGGTTGACCTCCACGGGAAGCCCGGCGGCGACGATCCGTGCGACGACCGGGTTGAGTTCCGCCAGACCCGGAGGCGGTTCGACCTCCCCGGTATCGTCACCGAGGGGCATGCCAGCGGAGGCGAGTACGCCGAGCATCCGGCGCAGTTCGCCCATGGCCTGCTGGCCAGTGGCCTCGATATTGGCGAGAGCCTGGTTCACCAGGGGGGAGCCGGACGGCAGGATGCGTCGTGCCCCGGCCGCCTGTAGCACGATCACGGTCACCGAGTGCGCCACGATGTCGTGCAGTTCGCGCGCGATCCGGGCCCTCTCCTCGGTGATGGCTCTCAGCCGTCGTGCATCGGCCGCACGCAGGTCGCGACCACTGCGATGGGCGATCCGGGCGACGCCCCAGACGGTCACGCCCAGTGCCAGGTACAGGATGATGTTGATCGTCGCCATGTCGTCCCGCAGGTCCGGCGTCGTGCGGATGACCTCGTCGGCGATGCTCAGCGCGAACGCCCCTGAGGCGCCTGCCAGGGCGAGCAGCGACCGGGACAGGCTGGTTCGGGCGACGACGGTGTACAGCGCGACGATCACGCCCAGCAGGGGCCGCCAGGGTAGAAACAGCTGGGCCAGGACGTTGTGGGCCAGGATGACGGCGAACACCGTCCCGGGCCGGTGGCGGCGCCAGGCAAGCGCGGCGTATCCGGCTATGGCGTATCCGGCGACGACCGGCAACGGCACCTGATCGGCGCTGGTCAGCAAGTTGGCGGAGGACCATTGCGTGCGGAGGTCGGCTGCGCACAGCAGCACCGCGAGGAGACCGTCACGCCAGATCACCGGAATGCCGAGCCACAGCGCCGGCCCGAGACGTCGGTCCCCCACCACCGGCCTCCTGTCTACGGTCGGGAGCGGAAGAAGCCGCCTCGTCCGCAATCCGTCTTCGGGGAGAACGGGCAGTTCGCGATGTCCGACGGCGAGCGGCCGAGTAGCACGTCTACCAATGACCGCCGTTGTATGGCCTCGATCTCGTCAAAGCGGTCGAGGAGCGCGTCCGGTCGGACATCGCGCAGCGGTCGCCGCGCCAACTGCAGATCGATGAGGGCAGACCAGATCTCGCCGGTCCGTTCCAGCGTCTGTTCCACCACGTCGTGGTCCAGCCGCGGCCCTGCGGCGCCGTAGCGGGACGAGTGGGCCAGCGGGACCAGTGCCACGCGTGCCTGTGGCGTCTCCCTGAGAGACCGCACCAGCACCTGCAGCGGGCGGATCCGCTCGATCACGTCGTGCTCGCCCGCCTCGGCCGGCGCGATTAGAACCTCGAGCAGAGTCTCGTCCCTGAAAACCAGTTCGGCCGGAAGGTCGAAGATCGCCTGCTCGGCCGTGAGGAGGACCCCGAGTGCAAGATGACCCCGTGCGCTTTGCTGGTTGATCGAGCGGTCCTGCAGCGACACTACGATCTCGCCGCCGTCCGGAAGCGTCATGGCCCCGTCCTTTCCCCGCGGATCCGCTGAATCACATCCTGGCTGAGCAAGTTGGGGCAAGCCATCCCCCAGCGGCTGATTCGAAGCATCTACTTCAAGGCCGACAACGGTCACCGTGTACGCCCTGAGTCGTACGCCCCGCGTCATACAGCGCGGGAGGGTCGACGGGAGGGGGCGTATCGGGGTGGAATGGGCGGGATTGGGGGACGTCGATGATTAAAGTACTTCTGGCGGACGACCAGTTGCTGGTGCGGACGGGCATCGCGATGCTGTTGGCGTCCTCGCCCGACGTTGTGGTGGTGGGCGAGGCGGAGGACGGCGGGCGGGCGGTCGAGCTCGCGGCGGAACTCCAGCCGGATGTGCTGCTGATGGACGTGCGTATGCCGGGCGTCGACGGTGTCGAGGCGACCCGGCGAGTGACTGCGGACGGCTTCGCGCCCGATCCGGACCGGCCGGTCAAGGTACTGATCCTCACGACATACAACGTCGATGCCACCGTCTACGCGGCACTGCGTGCCGGCGCTTCCGGCTTCCTGCTGAAGGACGCGGCGCCGGACGAACTGGTCAGCGCGGTGCGGGCGTTGGCCGACGGGGACGGCTGGCTCGATCCGTCGGTCACCCGTGGCTTGCTGCGTGAGTTCGCCGAACGGCCGGAGACCCATCTGCCCACACCGGCCGAGATGGCCGTGTTGACGCCGCGGGAACGTGAGGTCCTGGTACTGATGGCCCATGGTCTGTCGAACGCCGAGATCTCCCGGCGGCTCTTCATCGGTGAGGGCACCACGAAGACTCACGTCGGCCGTATCCTGACGAAACTCTCCCTTCGTGACCGTGCCCAGGCTGTCGCAACGGCTTATCAGTCGGGCCTTGTCCGCCCGGGGGCTGTGCTGCCGGAGCTCCGGTCCTCGGAGTAGGCCGGCCGTTGCGCAGGCTTGGCGCGCGCCGAGACGTGGTCTGAGCCAGTCGGCACCGCCGGTCCAGGGCACCAACTGGGGCAGGGCCGTAGGCAGCAGCAGAGGTCGGGGACGACGTAGGCGTTCCTCGGTGAAGTGAAGTCGAGAGAGGGCAGGTGCCCTGGCGGAATGGGCCGCGTCGTCTGCCAGAGGTCATAGGCCGGGGTTCTTCCCTCTGTCGCATCCCGGCAGGCGACTATGCCCAAGGCCCATCATTCGCCGTCCGACTGGAGTGAGACGACACCGAGCCCCGCGGCGACCGACTCTGAAGCCCATCGCCGCCGGTGTCGCGTACGCCGGGTCCGGCGCCGTTCATCCGAAACGCGCCAAGGAGATCAAATGCCAGAGAATCGGGTGACCTGTGATGCGAGTGGGCTCCTCAACTGCGAAGTGGCCGACTCCTCCAGGTTCGTCTTCTCCCGGTACTTCGTACCGCTCCAGCTGACGTTCGGCGATTCCACGACGCCGATCCTGCCCAAGTACAAGAAGGTCTTCCTGGAAGAGCTGGTCGCGGGCGGGGTGCTGGATCCGCGCCGGATCGGCCGAGTGCTCGCCTCGGGTGACCAGCCGGACACCGTCGAGCGGAACTCCCTCCAGTTGGTCGTGAACGAGGGAACGCCGACGGACGTCGGGGTGCGTGGCCCGGTCGGTGAAAGGGGTGGGCTGCTCGGCGAACTCGCCGAAGTGACTGCTCACTCCCGGTATGCGGATCGGTTGCTGCGCCGGGTCGGCGAGGAGGTGCGGTCGTCGCTGGACGGCGTGCGGGCGGTGGAGGAGCGCGGCGCGGTGTCCACCTCCCAGCCGCTGCCGAGCAACGTCATGCGCCGGCCGCGCGCAGAGACGGACGAGGATTGGCACAACCTTCTCCTTGGACTGCTCAAGTCCGACCTGGGTTACCTCTTCCTCGACCGCACGAGGATCCGGCCCAAGGGGTTCGCGGTCGGCGAGCACGTGTACGCGCTCGGGCTCGCGCCGGGAGAAGAGGTGACGCTCGAACAGAAGACGTTCGCGAAGCGACAGACGACGTACGAGGAGCAGAACGAGCAGGAGACCCAGTTCGATCTGGAGCTGGCCAGCACGCTGACCACTGAACTGCAGGAGGGGTTCGAAGCCACCAAGAGCCACAACGACGCCTCGGGCCTCAACGTCAGCCACACCGGGCAGTACACCACTCCGGACTTCTTCTGGGGGAAGATCAACGCGAGTCACACCATCGGCTTCACCCGGAACGTGACCGACGCCAGCCAGGAGACGAACCGCCGCTCGGCGAAGGACAGTCAGAGCGCCTCGTCGAAGACCGCCGCGAAGTACCGGACGCTGCACAAGACCACGTTCAAGGTCGCCGCGGAACGAGGCTTCGAATCGACGTCCAAGCGCGTGATCCGCAACCCGAACCGGTACACCCCGATCACACTGCACTACTTCAAGATCCTCCAGCAGCTGGAGCTCAGCCAGGAGCGGTACGGGGTGCGCCTGTGCTGGTCGCCGACGGTTCACGACCCAGCGGGCGCCTTCTTCACGCAGTTGGAGGTGGGCCGGAAGAAGATCCTGGACGATGCGACGGCAACGATTCCGCCGGCACCGACGCCACCGGCCAAGCCCGGTCCGGGCGGGACCTCGGCCGGTGCGGTGGAGGAGCGCTGGCTCCACTCGTCGCTGACGGACGCCGACAAGTGGGGGATCTTCGGCGACCAGCGGCACGACTACTCGGTCGACATCCCGTTCCCGTCGGACTTCCAGTGGGACGGTGTGGCCGAGTCGGTCCGGCTGACCGTGGACACAGGCCGCACTGACTACAACGTCCACGTCAAGGGCATGCCGATCGTGGCGTCCAGTGAGGGTGGCACCGTGCTGCGCGTGGTCGTTCACGTCGGCGCCCCGGTGTGGATCAACGGGCCGAAGATCTTCTTCCAGGTCGCCGCGCGCTTCGTGAAGACACCGTCTCCCCGGAACCAGTCCACGGAGGACGCGGCGTATGCCGCCGCAGTCGCCGCGTACCAGACGGCGCTGCGTGAATGGGAGGACAAGCGGGACGAGATCATGGCCGCCGCGCGATCCTTTGCGGCCGCCTGGGAGGCGGACATGCTGCGCCGCATGGACCCCGTCACCGAGATGATCAACCAGATCATCAAGGGAATCTTCCCTCCCAGCGTGCGGGACGAGCTGTGGGAGATCGACCTCTGGCAGCGGCTGTTCGACTGGAGCCAGGCGAGTTACGTGGCCTACCCCTCGTGGTGGGCCGAAGGTGCGATGCGCGACCCGACCCGAGACGCGAGCGACTTCGTGAACGCCAGCTGGGCGAAGCTCTACCTGCCGATCCGGGTGGGCATGGAACTGGTGGCACTGCGGTGGATCTTCGGGAAGAAGATCGACGGGGCGCTGGACCCTGCCGTCGAGGCGAGCTTCGACGGCCTCCTGGAGGACCTGGCCGCGTACAGGACGGAATCGTTCGGAGACGCCCAGGAGATCGCCCTGGCCGAGGGCGTCGAACCGAGCGCCGCAGGCGGCGGGCCCGGCGCCGAGTCGTGCCGGTCCGTCCGCGAAGTCGCGCCGTGCATCGGACGGTGGACCGAGCTGATGCCCACGGACGGAACACATGTCGAGGTGATCCAGGGATACTCCACCGCGGCCGACACCACCACCGCACGCGAGGCGGGCGACGCCGCCGCGCTGCGCAAGGCACGGCTCCAGGACCTGGGCGCGGAGACAGCGCTCAAGCACAGCGCCGGAGAGCATCTCAAGGAGCCGACCGAAGTGACCATCCGAATCGGCACGCCGTCCGAGCGTTGCTCCGACTGACTCGTCTCGGGATACTTGCCATGCTGAGTCCAGCGGAACTCACCCGCCTGATCGATGAGTTCGAGACGATCGCGGACGCGGACCACTACATCGTCGCCCTGGACGACAGCGACGCTCTGGTCGCCCTGGACGATGTGCTGACCTCGTACGCCGTGATGGCGAGCGGCAGCGCGGACCCCGAGGCGATCGGGGCCCTGGCAGCGCGGCTGGACGATATCCTCGGCGGGGCCGGGGACCGGAGCGTCGAGGAGGACCCGGCCATCACGTTCAGGCCGTTCGTGTCGAGCGCGGACGTCGCGGCCTTCCTCGACCGACCCGGTGCGGCGGCTCCGCTGGACGTCTCTCGCGATGTCCGGAACGCGGTGACCTACTCGGCGGCGGTGGGCGCGGTGTGGGGGCCACGGGCGTCCGCGATCGCGCGTCACCTCGAACCGTCGGTCGCCGCCAGCGACCGGCTCGCACACGAGATCCTGGCGGTCGCAGGCGTTGTCGCCGTGCCGGTTTCGGTCATCGCCTTCACTCTCGATCGCGACGGCGCCTGTCGTTTCCTCTCCAGCGTCTTCGCCACGGCGGAGGCCCTGGCGGCGAGGATCACGGGGGCGCCGGTCGCACGGCCCGAGGCAGCGGATCTACGCGCGGACCTGATCCGGCTGCTCCGGCGGAAGCAGGAGCAGGTGCGCGCCGCCGCCACCACGCTCCCAGAGTCGAGCGTCCCGGACGGCCCATCACAGAAGCACATCGCCGTGCTCAGATACGTGGGCGCCCTGCTCGAACTGCGGGCGGAATCGGTGGAGCTGGCCGAGGAACTAGCCGGCCTCACTATCCCCAAGCACAAACTGGTGAACAGGCTGTCACAAATGGGGCTCACCGACCCCATCCACATTGACCAGAATCCTGCCCTGGACACACTGCGGCGGCTCCAACCACTGGTCGACAACTGGATCACGACGGCCCTCGACCATGCGGGCAGCTCGCCCGGCGACGGGTCGCTGGCCCACCAGGTCGACCGTATCGCCGTGACCGTCGGTGCTCTCCGGACCCGATTGGCGATCATCAAGGTCACCGAACGCGCCATCAGCGCAGGCCAGGTCGGGCTGTACAACGACCTCAAGCCGCAGGCCACCTCACTCGACACGGCCCTCGTCTTCCTGGAGCTGGACAAGGACATCGAGAACGTGCGCGCCGCGGTGGTCACCACGGCCAGCCAGGCGTCGACGCTCGTCACCAGCTACCGCTGGTCGCGCATCGTGCTCCAGGCGATGCTCGACGCCACAGACATCGTCCTCGCGATCGAGACCGGCGGCCGGATGGGCGGCATCGGGCCAGCGCTGCGCGGCGAGGCAGTCGCCGCGTCAGGCGGTGCGGCGATCCGAGCGATCGGAACCGCGGCCGAACTCGACCGCCTGCTAGTGCCGCATCAGGCAACGTTCGCCCTGTCGACCACTGCTCGTAGCCGTTGATCGTCGGCGTGACGGTTTCGCCAGATGATGTAGCGGCGGAT
>NZ_JBSFCF010000056.1:0-45073 GCF_053593335.1 Streptomyces sp. NPDC002324 | reverse complement strand
GCGGGCGCCCCCCGGGGCCCCCGCCGGGGGGGCCGGGGGGGGCCGGCCGGCTTTCCCGCCCCCCCCCGCCCCGTCCGTACCCCTCCCCGGGGTCAGATGCGTACCCTCTCGTCCTCCCTGGCCGGCAGCGGCGCGGGCTCCGGCGACTCGTCGTGGGTGAGGTCCGGCAGCCGGTTCAGCCACGTCGGCAGGTACCAGTTGCGCTCGCCGAGCAGGGCCATCACCGCCGGGAGGAGCACACCCCGGATGATCGTCGCGTCGATGAGGACGGCGGCCGCCAGGCCCACGCCCATCTGCTTCATCGACTGCATGGACAGCGTCCCGAAGATCGCGAACACGGCGACCATGATGACGGCGGCACTGGTCACGACCCCCGCCGTGGTGACGACGCCGTGCCGGATCGCCTCCTTCGTCGTACGGCCCCGCAGCCGGGCCTCACGGATCCGCGAGACCACGAACACGTGGTAGTCCATCGACAGCCCGAACAGGATCACGAAGAGGAACAGCGGCAGCCAGGTGATGATGGCGCCGACGCCCTCCGCGCCCACCAGCGAGGCACCCCAGCCGTGCTGGAAGACCGCGACGAGGATGCCGTACGCGGCGCCCACCGACAGCAGGTTCAGCACGATCGACGTCACCGCGATCGTCAGCGAGCGGAACGACAGCAGCATCAGCAGGAAGGCGAAGACCACGACGAAGGCGAAGACCGGGACGACGGCTCCGGTCAGCTGGTCGTTGAAGTCCTTGTTGCCCGCGACCTGCCCGGTGATCGGCGCCTGGACGCCGTCGACCTCGCCGAGCGTCGCGGGCCGTACCTCGTCGCGCAGCCTGTCCAGGCTCGCACCCGCCCTGTCCTGGTCGGAGCCGCCCACCAGCGGCACGTACACGAAGGCCACGTTCTGCGCGTCGTGCACCTTGATCTCCACCGGCCCCCGCGAGGCACCCGAGGCGACGGCCTCCTTCTTGAAGTCGGCCAGCGCCGCCGTTACGTCGGGGGCGTTGATGTCCTTCGCCTTCACGACCACCTCGGCCGGTTCGGAACCGCCCGGGAAGGCCTCGTTGACCCGGTTGTAGGTCTGCACGATCGGCAGCGAGTCGCCGAACTCCTGGTCCAGCGTGAGGTTCTGCGTCTTCATCCCGACCGCGGGAGCGGCCACGGCGAGCAGCGCACCGGCCGCGACGACCAGCGACAGCGCGGGCTTGGCGAGGACGACCCGCAGGACGGCGTTCCAGAAGCGGCTCTCCGCACCGGCCCCCGAGCGGCCGTTCTTCCGCCGCTTGTCCGGGTGCAGGAACGGGATGCGGCCCTTCTCGACCCGCCCGCCCAGCAGCGACAGCAGCGCCGGCAGCACCGTCACCGAACCGACCATCGCGACGGCGACGACCATCAGCGAGGCCAGGCCCATCGCCTCGAACTCGGCGAGCCCGGTGAACAGCATGCCCGCCATCGCCACGCACACCGTGACACCGGAGACGATGATGGCGCGGCCACTGGTCGCGGCGGCCACCCGCAGCGCGGTCTGCGCGTCCCGGCCCGCCGCACGCTCCTCGCGCTCACGGCGCAGATAGAACAGGCAGTAGTCGACGCCGACGGCCAGACCCACCAGCAGCATCACGGAGTTGGCGGTGTCGCTCATCGGGATCACATGGCTGACGATGGCCATCAGGCCCATCGTCGCGATGATCGCGGTGACGGCCAGCGCCACCGGCAGCAGCGCCGCGACGACCGCGCCGAACGCGATCAGCAGGATGCCGAGCGCCACCGGCACGGCCGAGTACTCGGCCTTCTGGAAGTCGTCCCCGAAGGCGTCGTCGAACGTCTTCATCATCGAGGCGCCACCGATCTCCTCGATCCGCAGCGTCCCGTGCTCCTCCTGGACACCCTCGACGGCCTTCAGCACCGGCTCGATCCGCTCACCCGCGGTGTCCGACGCGCCGCGCACGTCGAACTGCACCAGCGCGCTGCGGCCGTCCTTCGAGATCGTCCCCGCGGCGTACGGCGAGGTCACGTCCATGACCTTCCCGGTGTCGCCGACGGCCTTCATCACGTCGTCCACGGCGGCCCGGAACGCGGGGTCCGTGGCCCTGGTGCCGTCGTCCTTCGCCTGGATCAGGACGCTCTCACCGGCGGGCTCCTCGATCCCCGCCTCCTCGACGATGTGGGCCGCCGTGCTGGTCTCCCCCTTGAGCTGGTCGCTGTCCTTGACCTCGACCGAGCCCATCGCCGAGCCGATCCCCATCGTCAGCACGACGAACAGCACCCAGACACCGACGGCCGCCCACCGGTGCCGGGCGCTCCAGCCGCCGGCGCGGGCGGCGATCCCCCGCACCCGTACCTCTCCGTTCCCCATGACGGGCCAGCCCCCTCGATGTCGATGGCGACCCCCTGCCGCCACCTTTCGTTTCGAAGGTATGGGCTGGATAAACGCATCTCATCGTGCTGTCCGGTGACCCCTCGCGCCTACGAGTCCTCCCCTCGGACCGCACCCCCTCCCCACCAGGGAGGACAGCGACCCCCTACACCTATCCCGCCCTCTCGGGGCCGCCGCTCAGGGTGCACCGGCCCCGACCTGCCTATCGTGACCCCATGACGACGTACGCGGCGCTCCTGCGCGGGATCAATGTGGGCGGCAACAAGAAGGTCCCCATGGCCGACCTCCGCACCCTCCTGACCGGCCTCGGCCACACCGGCGTGGCCACCTACCTCCAGAGCGGCAACGCGGTCTTCACCAGTGACCACGGCGACGAGGACTCCCTCGCGGCCGACCTGACGGCCGCCCTCGCAGGACACTTCGGCTTCACCGTCGACGTCCTCGTACGCGACCACGCGTATCTGCAGGCCGTGCGCGCCGACTGCCCGTTCCCGGCGGCGGAACTGGAGGGCAGGCAGCTCCACGTCACGTACTTCTCGCAAGCCGTGGAGCCGGCCCGCTTCGATTCGATCGACCAAAAGGCCTTCCGTCCCGAGGAGTTCAGGATCGGCGACCGCGCGCTCTACCTCTACGCCCCCGAGGGCCTCGGGCGCTCCAAACTGGCGGAGACCCTGTCCAAGCCCCGCCTTACGAAGGGCCTGATCGCCACGACCCGCAACTGGAACACGGTGGCGAAACTGGCGGAGCTGACCGGGACGGGCTGACCGGGGCCGGCGGCCGGCTGTCGCGTTTGTTCAAGAGGACCGGGCGTGGCGTCCCTAGCGTGGGACGCATGGAGAGCCACGACAGCACCACGCACCCGCACCACCCGTACATGCGCGCATGCGCCGCCGAGGCGGCCCGGGTCGCCCGGGGCGTCACGGCGGACCACCTCGACCGGCCCACCCACTGCGGCGAATGGGACGTCCGTGCCCTGGTCAACCACTGGGTCCTGTACACCTCGCACGGCCTCGAACACCGCGCCCTGCGCACCCCCCTGCCCGAGGAACTGACGAAGCGCGACTTCACCGCCGCCCCCGACTGGGCCGACGCCTACGCCGCCCAGCTGGACCGCGCGGTCGCGGCCTGGGCCGACCCGGCGCTGTGGGAGGGCGACATCGACCTCGGCATGGGCCCGCTGCCCGCCGCCGACCTCGCCGGCATGGTCATCAAGGAGATGGCCGTCCACGGCTGGGACGTCGCGACCGCGACCGGTCAGTCGTTCCGTGTCCCGGACGCCGCGGCCCACTTCGTCCTCGGCGTCGTGGAGACCCACGGCGCCCTCTACCGCCAGTACGACGGCTTCGCCGACCCTGTCCCGGTACCGGCCGACGCGCCGGTGTTCGACCGGGCGCTGGCGTCGAGCGGCAGGGACCCGTGGCAGCGGGCGCTCCCCAACGTACGTTCCTGAGACGGGAACTGATTGCTGGTCAGCGCACGGTGATGGCCTTGGCCACAGCGGGGTGCTGGAGATAGTCGAGCACGCTGTGCGGCCACAAGGGCGCGATGCTGATCTCGGGAAGTTCCTCGACCTCGGCGAAGGCACGGCCCAGCTCCCCCTTGGGGACGGCCACGAAATCACCGATGTCGGCGATGTTGGTCCAGCGCCGAACGCCGGCCGGTTTCGTGCCCCGGCCCCGCACAGGGCCGGGGTCCAGCCGGTGGAAGATCGCGTGGGGGAGTGCCAGCGGAGAGCCGAGCGTCAGGAACAGTTGCACGTCGAGCTGTCCGGCCAGGTCATGGAGGACCTCGTAGGCGACGACGCTGCCGAGCGAGTGCGCGACGACGACATCCGGACGATGCCGGAGCAGGTCGGCCCTGACCCGCTCGCGCACCCGTGCACGGCCGGTGGCGAAGTACCGGTTCACCTCGGGGAAGAACAGCCGGACGCTCTTCTCGACCACGGCCGGCCGCTGCCGCGTTCGCTCGGCGACCTGCCCGCAGATCCACCGGAGCCAGCCGGTCGCCCGGCCCTGGACCCCATCCGGGTCGATCCCCCACGCCAGGGCCCATTGCTCGACGAGGGCGAGTTCGTCCTCGTCGAGGTCGGTGCTCTGCTTCTGGCTGCGCAGCAGGTCGGCGTAGTACGTGGTCTGCACGTCGAGGCCGGTGGCCGTTTCACCCAGAGCCTCGCGCCATTCGGCGCGCAGACGGGCGTTGCCGAGGCGGGGAGTGGTGTCGGCCGCCTTGTAGTTGCGGACGCCGTGGACGCCGAGAATCCGGGTCATGAAGGGAGATCCTCCGACTTGGTTCCGTCACAGTTGTACACGGCGATGGCACTGTTCACATGGACGAATATCTTGTCCGGCCCGGCGAAGCCGAAGGGGCCCGGCCATCCCGGCAAGGGAATACGGGCCGTGAGTCGCAGACTGCGGGAGTCCCAGATCTTGATCGTATTGGTCCTGGAGTTGGGATCCTGCATTGCCAGGGCGATCAGCCTGCTGTCAGGGGAGAAGACCACGTTGGAATGATGACTCACGGTTGTTCCGTTGGCGTAAGCGCCGATGCGAATGGTCTCGATCGGTGGAGTCGGGAGCGAGTCGATGCGCAAGATGTACAGGCGATCGTCGTAGTTGTGGCCTACCAGGATCCGGCTGTCCGGCGTGAAGTGGAAAGTGGGGATGCCGGTGCGCAGTTTCATCGGAACCGATCCGACTTCGCGTCCCGTGGCGGGATCACGGAGAGCCAGGCAACCCTTGTTCTTGTCGTAGGCGGCGACGAACCGACCGTCGGGCGAACCGGTTACCGCAGAGGCGTCGAACCGCGTCAGCCGAAGAGGTTCCGCCTTCTGCGTGAACGATGTCCACAGCCGCAGGCCCGATGAACCGCCGCTCACCAGCAGCGACTGATTCGACGGATGGAACACCAGAGGTCTGGAGTAACTTGCCGCGAGGCGACTGACCGTGCGTCGGGTCGCGACATCGATCAGTTCCAGTGTGTTCGACGTACCCAGGGCAAGCAGTGAGCCGTCCGCCGAACAGGCAATCGCCGCCACGCTGTTGCTAGCGTCGGCCGGTCGTATTGGTTGCGTCGGTTCGAAGTTCTCGCCGGACCAGAGCGCGACCTTCCTGTCCTGAACAGCGACGAGGTAACCACCGCGCTCGGAGAAGGCGATACCTCGTGTCGCCTCGTGGCTCAGCGGGACATCGACCTTCCAGTCTGCCGTTCGCCACAGGGTGAGTCCGCGATTGCCAGAGACGGCCAGATGCCTTCCATCGGGGCTGAACTCCACGTCGGCGGCGTCCTCGCTGCCTTCCAACCGTGCTACTTCCGTGGGGGGACAGTTGGTGATATCCCACACGGAAGCGTCGAGGTCGGCACTGCCCACGGCGAGCCATCGGCTGTCGCGTGAGAAGGCCAGGGCTTGGACGGAGCCGGTGTGGCAGCGCCACGGCTTCCCGACGAGAACGCGGTCACGTACGTTCCAGAGTTGGATGTTCCGCTGCCAGGATGCTGTTCCGAAGGCCAATAGACGACCGTCGGGGGAGAACGCGACATCGCTGACGAAGTCCTCGAGTGACTGGCCTATGGGCGGCGAGACCGGACGCCAGGTCTCCGTCTCCATGACCTGTACATCGTTGAAACCACCAGTGGCGAAGAGAGCTCCGTCCGGTGAGAAGGCCGCGCGGGACAGCGGTCCGTTTGCGCTCGCGACTACGCGCGCGTTCGATTCCGCTTCACCGCCCTCCGCCCAGAGGAAAGATACAGCCGCCTGCTCCGGCTGAAAGGTCAGCTCCTCGGCGATGCGGGCGAATTCCCGCCGGTAGTCCGGAAGGCTCAGGCGATCGGCGTCGAAGGCGAACACCCAGGCCCGGTCGATGCTGCTGGTGAGCCATGCGTGGGTCGACCACGAGGCGTTCAACAGGCGGATGTACGTGGCGGCCTGCTCGGAGCGGACGAGATCGAGCGCGCGGTGATCCTCGCGGGGGTCGAAGCGGACGAGGAAGTAGGGATCGGTGAGCAGGGCCTCGGCGTATTCCTCGGAACCGGCCGCCGTGACATGGCCGAGGGCGTGCCGGAAGACGTATGGCTCCGCGGGGCCATGGACGGATTCCCAGCGATCCGAGTGCCGGACCGGATCCGCGAGATAGGGGTTGACGAGTTCCGCGAGCAGAGCCCGCTCCAGCCCCCTGTGCCGTGCTTCGTCCCACGGGTCCGCATCCTCCGGGTGGTCGTGGAGGTAGTCCGCGAGCCCTTGCTGGAAGATCCGGTAGAGGGCCTCCTTGCTCACGGGGTCGACGCCGGTGCGCAGGAAGGGCGAGGCGTCCCGCAGAGTGCCCAGGAACTCCTCGTCGGTGATCCCGCCGCGGTCCAGTGCCTTGAGACAGCGACGCAGGGCCGTCCGGGGCATGCCGTCGCCGCGTGAGCGGGCCAGGATCGCGAGGACCGCGCGCAGTGCCGGAAACTCCTCGGCACGGGCGCGCAGCACCGCTTCCAGGAGGTCCGGCAGGTTGGGCGTGGCCAGCTTCGCGTGCGCGGTGGCGCCCACCTCGTCCTGCGGCGGGTGCTTCAGCGTCATCAGGTAGTGCACATACAGGCCGGCGAGCAGGAACGGCCCCCAGGGACTGTCCTGCCGCAGCCCGCGGACGATGCCCTGCGCCCCGAGCTTCGCCAGGAGGCCGACGAACTCGGCGGCGGCGCCGGTGGTGTAGGACTCGCAGGTCGCCAGCAGTTGAGCTATGTAGCGGCGAATGTCCTCCTCGACCGCGAGCCGGTCGGCGGTGTCCAGGTCGACGCGGTCGACCTGGATCTCCGGCATCTCCTCGATGGCGGACAGCGCGTCGATCACTTCGTGCCGACCGCCCAGCAGGATCCGGCAGGGCGGTCGGCCGGACGTGCCGTCCTGTTCCCTCTGGGCGACGAGGTCGGCGACGATACGCAGCACCGATTGCGGGTCCGTGCTCTCGTCGATCGCGTCGAGCACGATCAAGCGGTTCCTCCCCTCCAGTTCCAGGGCCTTACGCAGCAGGGCCGAGGTCCAGGGCGCGGAATCGGCGGTGTGCGCTCCGGAGTCAGTTGCTTCTGTCCGCCGGTCGGGGTCGGACTCGTCCTCGTGCTCCTCCCTCGGCCGCTGGAGCTGGGCATGTCCCGCGATCGTGTCGATCACCTGCTGCGCCGAGCGCTGCCGGGCGTGCAGGGCGACCACGTGGGGGACCTCCGGAAGCGGTTGCTCCGTGGAGGTCCACAGCTCGCGGAAGCGGCCCCGCAGATCCGGGTGTGCCGCGCAGACGATGACGCCCAGCAGCCCCGACTTGCCCGCACCGGCGGCACCGGTGACGGTCAGCAGTGGGCTGTCCGCGGCCTGCCACGCCATGTACTGCTTCAGTTCCGAGGCCCGGCCCGAGAAGAAGCCGACGCCGATGTCGACGGGCACCAGGCCACGCCCGGAGGCCCGGTCGATGAAGTAGAGAGCGTCGCCGATCTCCTCGCCCGCCGCGATACGGCTGCCCAGATCCCTGCGCAGGTCCTCTTCCCCCGGTACGTAGCCGAGCGAACGACGCTGCCGCTGGAACTCCTCGGGGCTGAGGTTGGCCCGTTGCGGAGTGGGGAGGAAAGGCCAGTCGCCGTCACCCTGGGTCAGACTGAAGCCCAGAGACAGACGCTGTCCGGCGGCGTCCGCCCTGACCACCTGGGCCAGGCTCTCGACGAACAGGGCGAAGCTGATCGCCTCCGCGTTCAGGGAGAAGTCCCGGTCCCGCAGCCGATGGAGCGCGGTCGCGATCCAGCCGCTGAACCGCCCACCTTCCGTCGGTGAACCGCTCACGGACGCTCCGAGCAGCCACACCCCGCGTTCGCCGTCCAGTTCGGACAACGGCTGCCGACCCGTCGCGACGCCCGCCGAACACGTGTCCACGAGGAACACCACGCGCCGCCGGTTCCCGCCCCGCTCTACCTCTCGCTGCGCCCGCTCGATCCAGTGATCCAGCTCGACATCCCGGTCGTCACGGGCGACCAGACCCAGACGTCCACCGCGGTCCGTACGGCCGTGCCCGATCACGTGGACGACTGTGACGTCGGCCGGCTCCCGCTCGTTGACGAGCCGCCGGCGCAACAGCCTCTCGATGGTCTCCTCGTCCTCGTCCAGCGAGCGTTCGACCTCGGCTCCCAACCGTTCGAAGGCATGCCGGACTTCGTCCATCCGCGAGGAGACGAAACCCAACTCCTCCATGTCGGTGCCGTCATCGAAGCTCCCCACCCCGATCGACAGCACGGAGACACCCAGAGCACCACAACGGCCGTCCGAACCCCGCAACGCGACTCCCGCACACATCAGTTGGCGCAGCACCGGACTGCCGAACCGGCGCGATCCTCCTGACGCTACCCGAACATGAAGTCCGTACGACAGATCCGCTCCCCACGCCATGCACCGCGAAGCCTCCGTCCAGGAGCGGGACGGACCGGGCCTGTCAGCCGTACAAAAGCCGCCGTGATGGCGACACGTGAGGACGGTTCAGGCCGCGATGAGCTGCCCCTGCCGCAGCGCGGCGGTGTAGCGGCGCAGCAGCAGCGAGGCCAGTTCGGGGGAGGGGCCGAGAACCTCGGCCAGCACGTCCGCGCCCGCCTCCGCCGCGCCTCGCGCGATCCGGTCCGGCAGCCGGCCGGGTGCGATGACGTACGGCGCCACGGCCACCCGCTCGCAGCCGAGGGCCCGCAGTTCACGTACGGCGTCAGCGGTGCGGGGCAGGGACGCGGAGGCGAACGCGGGTCGCACGGCGCACCAACCGGTGTGCCACCACTCCCGCGCGATGTCGGCGATCACCGCGATCGCCTCCGGGTCGGAGGACCCCGCCGAGGCCAGGACGACCCCGGTCGAGGACTTGTCGGCGGGGCTCAGCCCCGCCTCGTACAGCCGGCGTTCGAGGGCCGACAGCAGCAGGGGCGAGGGGCCGAGGACCTCCGCCCGGCGGATGCGCAGGGACGGCGGCGCCTCCCGCAGGACCGCCGGGATGTCCGCCTTGGCGTGGAAGGCGCGGGTCAGGAGCAGGGGCAGGGCCACCACGTCCCGTACGCCCTGTGCCGCCAGCGACTCCAGCACCCCCTGGACGGAGGGGACGTCGAAGTCGAGGAAGCCGGTCTCCACGCGCAGCCCGGGGCGCATCGCCCGCACCCGGCGGACGAGGGCGTGCACGGTCGCGGCGTGCCGCGGGTCGCGGCTGCCGTGGGCGACGACGAGGAGAACCGGCTTCTCGTACATGTGGATCAGCTCTTCACCAGCAGGCCGCGGCTGCGCAGCACCCACCGCTCCAGCGGGCTGAAGATCAGCAGGTCGATGGCGATCCCGACGATCAGGATGAGGAAGATCGCGAGGAACACCTGCGGCATGCTGCTGTTGGTGCGGCCCGCCTCCAGCATCTGCCCGAGACCCGAGCCGATGTCGGGGGCCTTGGCGATGATCTCGGCGGCCATCAGCGAGCGCCACGAGAACGCCCAGCCCTGCTTCAGACCGGCCACGTACCCGGGCAGGGCCGCCGGCATGACGATGTGCCAGGTGCCCTTCAGCCCGGTCGCGCCCAGCGTGCGCCCGGCCCGCAGGAACAGCGGCGGCACCTGGTCGATGCCGGACACCAGGCCGTTGGCGATCGAGGGGACCGCGCCGAGCAGGATCACCGTGTACATCACCGACGGCTCCAGGCCCAGCCACACCACCGCGGCCGGCACCCACGCCACCGACGGCAGCGACTGCAGACCGGAGAGGATCGGGCCGATCGCCGCCCGGACGACCCGGACCCGGGCCACCAGCAGACCCAGCGGGGTACCGATCGCCAGAGCGGCCAGGAAGCCGAGCAGGCCGCGCGAGACGCTGGTCCAGATGGACTCCAGGAGCGTGCCCTGCAGCCAGGCCTGCCGGACCTCCCCCCACACCGCCGAGGGCGCGGGCAGCTTGTAGGCGGGGGCCACCTCCGCCAGGACGAGGAGCTGCCAGACCGCCAGCACCAGCGCGATCGCCGTGATCGGGGGCAGCACCTTCTGGACGAGTACCTGACGCAGCGGCGGCCGCCCGGTCTGCACCGAGTCCAGCGCGTCGAGGCCCGCCTCCAGCCCGGCGAGATCGTCGGCGTCCTTGACGTCCTTGACGTCCCTGACGTCCTTGCCGGGGACGGTGCCGCTCTCGGTCTCAGTGCTGGCCATGGCGGCGGATCTCCCTACGCAGTTCTTCGGTGATCTCGACGGACAGCTCCGCCACGGCGGTGTCCTCGATGCGGCGCGGCTGCGGGATGCCCACGGTCCACTCGCGGGCCACGCGGCCGGGCCGCGAGGACAGCAGGACGACCCGCTCGGCGAGTCGTACCGCCTCACGCACGTTGTGCGTCACGAACAGCACCGAGACCTGTGTCTCGCGCCAGATCCGGGTCAGCTCGTCGTGGAGCACGTCGCGGGTGATGGCGTCGAGCGCGGCGAACGGCTCGTCCATCAGCAGCAGCTTGCTCTCCTGTGCCAGGGCGCGGGCCAGGGCGACGCGCTGGCGCATACCGCCCGACAGCTCGTGCACCCGCTTGCCGTACGCGCCCTTCAGCCGGACCAGACCGAGCAGGTTCTCGGTCCGCTCACGGCGCTCGTGCTTGGCGACTCCCCGCAGTTTCAGGGCGAGTTCGATGTTCTTGCCCGCGGTGAGCCACGGGAACAGGGCGTGCTCCTGGAACATCAGGGCCGGACGCCCGTCGGTCGTGATGCTGCCCGCGGTCGGGGCGTCGAGACCCGCGACCAGGTTGAGCAGCGTCGACTTGCCGCAGCCCGAGGCCCCCAGGAGGGTGACGAACTCGCCGGGAGCGACATCGAGCGTGATGTCGTCCAGCACGAGCTGCTGCCCGGCCGGTCCGGAGAAGGACTTCGATACGTGCTCGATACGGGCGGCATGCTGCGCCGCCTGGACGCCGTCGGCGGCCTTGGCGAGTGCGGTGGCCATGGTCGTCACCTCCTGGGAACTCATCGGACTTCGCGGTTACTTGACGCCGAGACCGGCGTCGCTGACCTCGTCGTCGCCCTCGGCCTTGAGGACCTTGTTGAGCAGCGTCAGGTCGTAGATCCCGTCGAGCTTCGGGTTCTCCAGCAGCCCGGCCTTGACCGCGTGATCGGCCTCGGTCTGCAGGGTGGACGCCAGCGGGTCGTTGATGAACTGGATGGACTTCCAGGCCGGGTCGAGCACGTCCGCCGGCAGTTCCTTGCCGGAGTCGGCCTTGAGCTGGGCGTTCGCCGCGGCCTTCGCCGCGTCGGCGTCGGAGACGATGAACGCGTTGGTCTTGACCGAGCCGCGCAGGACGGCCTCCACCACGTCCGGGTGCTGCTTCAGGAACTCCTGGCGCACGATGATGTTCGTGATCACGAACTTCTTGTCCGGCCACAGGTCGGCCTCGTCCAGCAGCACCTTCCCACCCTCGGCGACCAGCTTGGACGCGGTCGGCTCCGGCACCCAGGCGCCGTCGATGGCACCGGACTTGTAGGCGTCCGGGGTGACGGAGTTCTCCGTGCGGACCACGGACACATCGCCCTTGCCGGTGTTCGCGTCGACCTTCCAGCCCTGCTCCGCGATCCAGTTGAGGAACGCCACGTCCTGCGTGTTGCCGAGCTGCGGGGTGGCGATCTTCTTGCCCTTGACGTCCTTCAGGGACTTGATCTTGTCCGGGTTGACGACCAGCTTCACACCGCCGGACGCCGAACCGCCGATGATGCGCAGGTTGGCGCCGTCGGCCTTGGTGTAGCCGTTGATCGCCGGGGACGGGCCGATCCAGCCGATGTCGATGGAGCCGCCGTTGAGGGCCTCGATCTCCGAGGGGCCGGCGTTGAAGGTCGTGTACTTCGCCTTCGTACCGCCGAGCTCCTTCTGGAAGAAGCCCTTCTGGATACCGACGAGAGCGGTCGCGTGGGTGAGGTTGCCGAAGTAGCCGATGTTGACGGTGTCGAGACCGTCGATCTTCTCGGCGCCGGCGGCGACCTTGTCGGTCTTGGACTCCGTGGACTCGGAGCCGTAGCCGCAGGCGGCCAGCGCCAGCAGCGGGAGGGCGGTGATGGCCGCGAAGGTACGCCGGAAAGCAGCGGAGCGGTGTGCAGGCACGGGAGGTGTTCCTCTCGGAGGCCCGGCGGTCACGGTCTCTCAGGTCGTGGCCGGGAAATCGGGTTTTCGTCTACGGCGGTGGGGGGTGAGGGCGCGCAGGCAGTGCGCGTACGTCAGCGCACACATCGCGCCACTCCGCCCTGCCCGCTTCCGAGGGCGCCGCTGCCCACCCGGCCGCCCTCCTTCGCGAACGTCGCGTAGAAGTCCTGGGAGTTCATGTCAGAAGTCCCACCCGTCGTCCTCGGCCTCGTCCTTGACGGGCTCCGGGGAGGCGAACGACTCGCCGACCATGCCGGCGGTGAGTGTGGTGCCGTCGTTCGGGTCGATCAGGATGAACGAACCGGTGCGCCGCGAGTCCGAGTAGGAGTCGACGGGCAGCGGCTCGGCGGTACGGATCTTCACTCGGCCGATGTCGTTGGCGACGAGCTGTCCCGGGTGCGGGTGCAGGGACAGGTCATCGAGGGTGAGCCGGGACGGGATGTCCTTGACGATCGCCTTGACGGTACGGGTGCCGTGCTTGAGCAGCACGCGGTGGCCGACGGTCAGCGGGGCGTCGGCGACGTGGCAGACGGTCGCCTCGATGTCCTGGGTGGTCGGCGGGGCGTCCTTGCTGGGTACCAGCAGGTCGCCGCGCGAGATGTCGATGTCGTCCTCCAGGAGGATCGTCACCGACTGGGTCGTCCAGGCGACGTCGACCGCCTCGCCGAGCAGGTCGATGCCGGCGATCTTCGTGGAACGCCCCGAGGGCAGCACCGTGATCTGCTCGCCGACCCGGAAGGAACCGGCGGCGATCTGACCGGCGTAGCCCCGGTAGTCGGGGTGCTCGGCGGTCTGCGGCCGGATCACGTACTGCACGGGCAGGCGCGCGTGGCAGTGGCTCAGGTCGTGGGCGACCGGGACCGTCTCCAGGTGCTCCAGCACGGTCGGGCCGCCGTACCAGTCCATGTTCGCGGACGGCTCCACCACGTTGTCACCGGCGAGCGCCGAGATCGGGATCGCGGTGACCTCCGGGACGCCCAGCTCGGTGGCGTACGCCGTGAACTCCTCGGCGATCGCGGCGAAGACGGGCTCGGCGTAGTCGACCAGGTCCATCTTGTTGACCGCGAGTACCACGTGCGGCACCCGCAGCAGCGCCGCGAGGGCCGCGTGCCGACGGGTCTGTTCGACGACACCGTTGCGGGCGTCGATGAGGATCACCGTCAGCTCGGCCGTGGAGGCGCCCGTCACCATGTTGCGGGTGTACTGCACATGGCCGGGGGTGTCGGCGAGGATGAAGCGGCGGCGCGGGGTGGCGAAGTAGCGGTAGGCCACGTCGATGGTGATGCCCTGTTCCCGCTCGGCCCGCAGGCCGTCGGTGAGCAGCGCGAGGTCCGGGGCATCCTGGCCGCGGCTGGCGGAGACACGCTCCACGGCCTCCAGCTGGTCGGTGAGGACCGACTTGGAGTCGTGCAGCAGCCGTCCGACGAGGGTGGACTTGCCGTCGTCGACGGAACCGGCGGTGGCGAACCGCAGCAGCGTGGTGGCCGAGAGCTCCTCGGCGGTGATCGTGCTCATGCTTAGAAGTACCCCTCGCGCTTACGGTCTTCCATCGCGGCCTCGGACATCTTGTCGTCGGCGCGGGTCGCGCCGCGCTCGGTGAGCCGGGAGGCGGCGATCTCGGTGATCACGGCGTCCAGCGTCGTCGCGTCGGAGTCGACGGCGCCGGTGCAGGACATGTCACCCACGGTCCGGTAGCGCACCAGGCGCTTCTCGACGGTCTCGCCGTCCTTGGGGCCGCCCCACTCTCCGGCGGTCAGCCACATGCCGGCCCGCTGGAACACCTCGCGCTCGTGGGCGAAGTAGATCTCCGGCAGTTCGATGCCCTCGCGGGCGATGTACTGCCAGACGTCCAGCTCGGTCCAGTTGGACAGCGGGAAGACGCGGACGTGTTCGCCGGGGGCGTGGCGGCCGTTGTAGAGGTTCCACAGCTCGGGGCGCTGGCGGCGCGGGTCCCACTGGGAGAACTCGTCCCGCAGGGAGAACACGCGCTCCTTGGCGCGGGCCTTCTCCTCGTCGCGGCGCCCGCCGCCGAAGACCGCGTCGAACTTCTCGGCCTGGATCTTCTCGGTCAGCGGCACCGTCTGGAGCGGGTTGCGCGTCCCGTCCGGGCGCTCCTTGAGCACTCCGCGGTCGATGTAGTCCTGGACGGAGGCGACGTGCAGGCGCAGCCCGTGGTCGGCGACGGTGCGGTCGCGGTACTCCAGGACCTCGGGGAAGTTGTGCCCGGTGTCCACGTGCAGCAGGGAGAAGGGGATCGCCGCGGGGGCGAACGCCTTCAGCGCCAGGTGCAGCATGACGATGGAGTCCTTGCCGCCGGAGAACAGGATCACCGGCCGCTCGAACTCACCCGCCACCTCGCGGAAGATGTGGACCGCCTCGGACTCCAGGGCGTCCAGGTGGGACAGGGTGTACGGGGTGCCGGTCTCCCCGGAGACGGCGGCGACGGTCGTCGTCATGCCAGACCCTTCTCGGTGAGCAGCTGGTGGACCAGCGCCGCGGACTCCTGGACCGTCTGGTTCTGCGACTCGATGCGCAGGTCCGGGGTCTCGGGAGCCTCGTACGGGTCGTCGACACCGGTCAGCCCGGAGATCTCGCCGGCCGCCTGCTTGGCGTACAGACCCTTCACATCGCGCTCCGAGCACACCTCGACCGGCGTGGCCACGTGCACCTCGACGTACGCGGCACCGCTGGCGGCGTGGCGCCCCCGGACCGCCTCGCGGCTGTCGGCGTAGGGCGCGATGACCGGAACGAGGGCCTTGACGCCGTTACGGGCGAGGAGTTCGGCGAGGAAGCCGATGCGCTGCACGTTGGTGTGGCGGTCGGCGCGGCTGAAGCCCAGGTCCGCGGTGAGGAACTCGCGGATCTCGTCGCCGTCGAGGACCTCCACGAGGTGGCCGTCCTCGCGCAGGCGGCCCGCCAGCTCGTGGGCGATGGTGGTCTTGCCGGCACTCGGCAGACCCGTGAGCCAGACGGTGGCTCCCGTGGCTCCGGTGACTCCGGTCGTCACTTGGTTCTCCTGGTTCGTCGCGGGGGCACGGCCCGTCCCGGGGACGGTGCTCCCGACGGTGTCGGCTGTCTCGGCGGTGCCGGTGGCCACTGCGGCGCTCACAGGTGCAGCCCGCACTCGGTCTTGTTGTTGCCCGCCCAGCGGCCGGCCCGCGCGTCCTCGCCGGGGGCGACCCGGCGGGTGCAGGGGGCGCAGCCCACGGAGGTGTAGCCGTCCATGAGCAGGGGGTTGGTGAGCACGCCGTGCTCGGCGACGTAGGCGTCCACGTCGTCCTGCGTCCAGCGCGCTATCGGGGAGACCTTGACCTTGCCGCGCTTGTCGTCCCAGCCGACGACCGGGGTGTTCGCCCGGCTCTCGGACTCGTCGCGGCGCAGGCCCGTCGCCCACGCGTCGAACCGGGTCAGCCCCTCTTCCAGCGGCTTGACCTTGCGCAGGAAGCAGCAGAGGTCGGGGTCGCGGTCGTGCAGCTTCGGCCCGTACTCGGCGTCCTGCTCGGCGACCGTCTGCCGCGGGGTGATCGTGATGACGTTGACGTCCATCACGGCCTCGACGGCGTCCCGGGTGCCGATGGTCTCCGGGAAGTGGTAGCCGGTGTCCAGGAACACGACGTCCACGCCGGGCCTGGCCCGGGAGGCGAGGTGCGCGACCACCGCGTCCTCCATGGAGGAGGTCACGCAGAAGCTCTTGCCGAAGGTGTCCACGGCCCACTGGAGGATCTCCAGCGCCGAGGCGTTCTCCAGATCACGGCCGGCCTGCTCGGCGAGCGCCTTGAGCTCGGCGCGCTTCGCCGCTTCCGGGCCGGCCGTGTCCGGCGAGGAAGCCGCTGTGTCGGAATCCGCCTGAACGGTAGTCATATGTGATCCCCTCCGCTGTCGGCTCGCTGAAATCCCCGGGACAGCAGCCCGAGGAACTTCAACTGGAAGGCTCGATTGCAGGCCCCGCATTCCCACGCGCCGTGTCCGGCCTCGTGGGGGCGCAGGTCCTCGTCACCGCAGTAGGGGCAGTGGAAGGGGGCGGCTCGCTCGCTCACGACAGGGCCTCCTCGTCGGCGCGGGTGACCCACGCGGCGAACCGCTCGCCGTCCGCGCGCTCGTCCTGGAAGCGCTTGAGCACACGCTCGACGTAGTCGGGCAGTTCGTCGGCCGTGACCTTCAGGCCGCGCACCTTGCGGCCGAAGCCGGCCTCCAGACCGAGTGCGCCGCCGAGGTGCACCTGGTAGCCCTCGACCTGCTCGCCCGCGTCGTTCAGGACGAGCTGGCCCTTGAGACCGATGTCCGCCACCTGGATACGCGCGCAGGCGTTCGGGCAGCCGTTGATGTTGATGGTGATCGGCTCGTCGAACTCCGGGATGCGGCGCTCCAGTTCGTCGATCAGCAGCGAGCCGCGCGCCTTGGTCTCGACGATGGCGAGCTTGCAGTACTCGATGCCGGTGCAGGCCATGGTGCCGCGTCGGAAGGGCGAGGGGTTGACCGTGAGGTCCAGCGCCTCCAGGCCCGAGACGAGCGAGTCGATCTGTTCCTCGGTGACGTCGAGCACGATCATCTTCTGCTCGACGGTGGTCGCGACCCGGCCGGAGCCGTGCGCCTCGGCGAGGTCGGCGATCTTCGTCAGCGTGGTGCCGTCCACGCGGCCGACACGCGGGGCGAACCCGACGTAGAAGCGGCCGTCGTTCTGCGGGTGCACGCCCACGTGGTCGCGCCAGCGCGCCACCGGCTGGTCCGGCGCCGGGCCGTCGACCAGCTTGCGCTTCAGGTACTCGTCCTCCAGGACCTGACGGAACTTCTCCGTGCCCCAGTCGGCGAGCAGGAACTTCAGGCGGGCGCGGGTGCGCAGCCGCCGGTAGCCGTAGTCGCGGAAGATCGAGATGACGCCCTCGTAGACGTCCGCGACCTCGTCCAGCGGCACCCACGCGCCGAGCCGCTGCCCGATCTTGGGGTTGGTGGAGAGGCCGCCGCCGACCCACAGGTCGAAGCCGGGGCCGTGCTCGGGGTGGCGGACACCGACGAACGCGATGTCGTTGATCTCGTGCGCCACGTCGAGCAGCGGCGAGCCGGAGATCGCGGACTTGAACTTGCGGGGCAGGTTCGAGAAGTCCTTGTTGCCGATGATCCGCCGCTGGATCTCCTCCATCGCGGGCGTGCCGTCGATGATCTCGTCCGCGGCGATCCCGGCGACGGGTGAGCCGATGATCACACGGGGGGTGTCACCGCAGGCCTCGGTGGTGGACAGGCCGACGGCCTCCAGCCGCTCCCAGATCTCGGGCACGTCCTCGACGCGGATCCAGTGGTACTGCACGTTCTGCCGGTCGGTGATGTCGGCGGTGCCCCGCGCGAACTCCTGCGAGATCTCGCCGATCACCCGGAGCTGGCGGGTGGTCAGCCGCCCGCCGTCGATCCGCACGCGCAGCATGAAGTACTTGTCGTCCAGCTCCTCCGGCTCCAGGATCGCGGTCTTGCCGCCGTCGATCCCGGGCTTGCGCTGGGTGTACAGCCCCCACCAGCGCATCCGGCCGCGCAGGTCGTTGGGGTCGATCGAGTCGAAGCCGCGCTTCGAGTAGATCGTCTCAATGCGTGTCCGCACATTGAGACCGTCGTCGTCCTTCTTGAACTGCTCGTTGCCGTTGAGCGGGGTGAAGTGTCCCGCGGCCCACTGGCCCTCACCACGGTGACGGCTCGCCTTACGGCGGGGCGTGGCGGGGTTCTGCGGGGTGGCGGCCATGGGTGTATGTCCTTCGGGAAAGGCGGGGAGGCGGCTCTGACCTGCGCTTGCGCGCGCATGCGGGCACACACCGGCAGCGTGTGCGGCGCCTGCGCGTCCTTGCGCGGGCTGAAACAGAGGAGGTGCGGCGCTGGGGCCCGGGGTCGTCCGACCCCTCGCGGTCGGGCGTCAGCTCACCGGACAGATGGCGCTGGACATGCGGCCGAGGTCGACGTGCCGCCGACTCACCAAGGCAATTCCAGTTCCAGACATGACGGAAGCGTGTCACGGCTCTTTAGACCGAGTCCACCGTCATCCATATGTCGGACAAGGATGTCTCGCATGGCGAGACGATGTGATGTGGGTCATGGTGTGGGAACGGCCGCTCCGGGCCAGGGCCCCGGCGCCGGGACGTCCGCCTCCTCGGTCACCTTCGTGTCGAACAGCCGGAAACCCCGCCGCAGGTAGTTCCCCATGGCGTGCTCCCCGTCCAGGGAGCAGGTGTGCAGCCAGACCCGCTTGGTCGGCGGCAGCTCCGGCCACCGCTCGGCGAGGTCCCAGGCGCGGGCCGTCCCGTACGACAGCAGATGCCCGCCGATGCGCCGTCCCCGGAACGCCGGGACCAGCCCGAAGTACGCGATCTCCACGACCCCGTCGTCCTGCGGCTCCATCTCCACGTACCCGGCGGGCGTCCCCCGGTCGTGGGCGACCCAGGTCTCCACACCCGGCCGGCCCAGGTGCTCCTGCCACCGCTCGTACGACCACGACAGCCGGTCGGTCCAGCGGATGTCACCGCCGACGGAGGCGTACAGGAAGCGGCTGAACTCGGGGGAGGGGACCCCGGCGCGCACGATACGGACGTCGTCGCCCTCGGGTGCGGTGGCGGGAAGCAGGTCGCTGGGCGAGGTCTGCTCCAGGGACCAGGTGGTGACGGGACTGCTGCTCATGGGCCCAGGGAACCACGAGGCCCGGCCCGCCTCCAAGGCCGGGCCGGGTCACCTGGCCGGGCTTGGGGGCGGGCCGGCCGACCGGTCGCCCTAGCCCAGCGCGCTGTCGACGTCCCGCAGCCGCACCGCGTAGAGCACGCGCTCCGGGACGGGATCGGTGAGCGTCCACACCTCGCCGGTCTCCGGCGAGTAGGAGAGGGAGGCGGTGTGCCGCCCCCAGCAGGCGTACGACTCCAGGTCCGCGCCCGAGGTCCCGCTCGAATCGCCGGCCGGACACTTGGCGGCGTCGGCCCCCTCCTCGTCCTGCCGCCAGAGGGTGCCCTGCGTGCCGCGCTTCTCCGCGGCCTGCTCGACGTACCAGTCCCCCTGGTGGGCGAGGACCCCCTGGACGCCGGTGGCCTCGGTCTCGTACGCCTCGGTCGCCACGGCGTCGCTCCGGCGCCCGCTGGTGCTGAGCAGGCCGGTGCGGTCGCCGGTGACGTCGAGGGCGTAGCGCCAGACGCGGGCGGGTTCCTCGCGGCCGGGGCGGAACCACTCGTTCGCCACGACCGTGGGCGGTGTCGACGTCCGGTCGAGGGAGAGCGAGCCGAAGCAGGGCACCCCGTCGTTGTCGCGCGCGTCGCAACCGTCGCCCGACGGGGGGCTGTAGGAGGCGACCGCGGGCAGCGCGTACCGGTAGTGGTGGGCCGACCAGCCCTTGCCGGCTTTACCGCCCTTGCCCGGCTTGTCGACCGTGCCGATCGCGTCGCTGTCGGTCACGTCGGCGCGCAGGAAGCGGGCCAGGTCGAACACGTACAGCGAGTCGTCCTGCCCTTCGCGGCCGCCCGGACCTCGCGCGGTGACGATCAGCTTGTCGTCGTACCAGGCCATGCCGCCGAGCCGGGAACGCAGGCCCTCGAAGCCCTGGCCGCCGGTCGTCGGCACGACCAGCAGGACCCATCGGTAGGCGAGGTTCGCCGGGTCGCTCGCGTCGACGAAGGCGACCCGGGCGAGCCCCTTCTCGTCGACGGGGACGAGGCCGGTGCCGTCCCGGCCCGCGCCGTCCGTGCCGCCGCGGTCCGCGTTCGCCGCGCCGCCGCCGGGCGGGACGCTCCGCACACCGGTGTGCGACCAGCCGGCCACGATGACCCGGTTGTCCCGGGACGTGGTGACCGAGCGGGGGGCCCACTTGTCGCTGACCGCGTCGCCCGCCTCCCAGCAGTACGCCCGCACGGCCACCGGCTCGACGGGCAGATTGTCCTTCTCGCTGTCGAAGCAGTCGCCCTCGCCGCGCATCGCGTGGTTCGCGCTGCGCAGCACCTCGTCGACACCGACCGGGCCGCCCGTCGCCCGGGCCAGGCCGTGCAGGTCGGTGGGGTCGGTCAGGGTCTCCCGGAGCTGCAGCCTGTGCAGCTCACCGGCCGAGGTGAGGGAGGAGAGGGAGCCCGGCGTGCTGCCGCCCGCGGCCTGCGAGGTGCTGATCAGCGTGGCCGCCGCCGTGAGCGCCAGCGCGGTGCCCGCCAGGGACGCACGCAGCGCACGTCCCCTTCTGCGTCGTCGGTGCCTGCCGCGGTGCTGCATAAAACCTCCCGGGGACGGCCAACTGCCCGCCGTGAAGAAGATCTTGACGGGGAGGCAGGTGGGGCGGCCTGGCAGCGATGCTACGGCAGTGGGACACGTGTCACGCCGAGGTCCCGGGAAATACAGGGAGATCCCTCATTCCGAGGCCATGATCCGTTCACCGGGAGTTGTTGCGGATGTTCGACCCGAGTTCAGCTGACCGGCTCGGCTCTCTCGTGTCCCGGGGGTCTTTCCTCGCGGAACGGACCACGCGCGCAGGCGCCCCGCGCCCGCACCACCCCCGGTGCCACCGAGTGCGGCAACAGGTCCGACGGGGCCTCGGGCAGCCGGACTTCGACGTCGGCCCGCTCGGTGAAGCGGTACGGGCGGTGGTCGAGGAAGGCGCCGAGGTAGCGGCGTACGCGGGACATCTCGGCGCGGACGGTGACGGTGCGGGCGGGGTCGCCGAACATGTCGTCGGCGAGGGCGGAGGCGCTGCGGCCGCCGCGGTGCAGGGCCAGGAGGTACAGGAGTTCGGCGTGGCGGGGGGTCAGTTCATGGGTCCAGGAGCCCGCCGAGCCGGCGACGGTGACACTCCAGCGGCGCGGGTGGCAGACGTCGAGGGTGATGTGTGTGGCGGTCGGCGCGGGCGCCGGGTCCGCGGTGGGGCGTATCAGCCAGCCGTCGGGCAGCGGATCGACGGTGCACAGACCGAGCGCCGGGAGCCAGCAGCGGCCGGGGGAGAGCGACTTGGGGAGGGCGACGCGGCTGGTGTACGGCATGCCGGTCACCGCGGCCGTCCAGCCGTCCCGGTCGACGGCGACCGCGCGGCCGCCGATACGGGCCAGTACCGGGGCCGCCACCGCGCGCAGTTGTTCGAGCGAGGTCAGGTGCAGGTCCCGCAGCCGGGCCTCGGCGAGTCTGGCGACCGCGTCGACCAGGGCGAGGGTGGAGGGGTGCAGGGTCTCCAGGGGACCGCTGATGTCCACCACCCCGAGCAGCCTGCCGTCGCGCGGGTCCGTGACCGGGGCGCCGGTGCAGGTCCAGGGGTGCAGGGCGCGCACGAAGTGCTCGGCGGAGAAGACCTGGACGGCGCGGCGGGAGACGAGGGGGGTGCCGATGCCGTTCGTGCCGACGGTCTCCTCGCGCCAGTCCGCGCCGATACCGAGCCCCTGCCCGTCGGCCTTGCGCAGTACGGCCGGACTGCCCTCCCGCCATAGCACCCGGGCGTCGGCGTCGGCGACCATCATGATGTGCTGCGCGGTGTCCGCCAGGGAGAGCAGCCCCTCGCGGAGCACCGGCAGGACGTGGCGCAGCCGTGTGGTCCGGCGGCGGCGCTCGATCTCGTCGCGGCCGAGGAGGTCGGAGCGGAAGTCGTGGTCGGGGTCGACACCGCTGCTCACCGTACGGCCCCAGGACTCGCGGATGGCGGGGCGCGGGGCAGGTTTCGAGGGCCGGCCGTCGAGGGTGTGGGCGCGTACCTCGCCGAGGACGCGGGCCGCTCGGGCGGCGTCCGTGGCGGTGAGCCGCGCGACTTCCAGCGGCGAGTGCGGCACTCGTTCCTCCCCGGCAGGCCCCTGGCTCCTCGGCCCCGGTGGTCGTGGAAATCCGGCTCTGCGCGACGGTGTTGACTGCGGCTTCACAGTCTGCCGCTCTTCGGCCACGGAGGGGCACACTCCGGCCACAGAGCGCGGACGAGTTGCAACCCCCTGCAACCCTGGCGGACCGCCCCGCCCTCCCTTGAAACTTGTTCGACGTCGCCCCGGTGCGACGTACACGCTCCTCAAGGGGGCTCTGGAAGCGGGGGTGGTGCCGTGTCGGCGCAGCACCACTCCCGCGTCGTACCGCCCGGCATCGGGCCACCCGGGACTCGGGCCACCCGGCTTCGGACCACCCGAAAGAGGGGCGCCCGCCGCGGGCGGGGTTCCTCGCGGCGGCTCAGCCGAGCGGACGTGCCCGTTCCACGATCGACGCCAGATCCAGCGTGTGCGGCAGGGTGCCGAAGGCCGTGCCCCGGTCGCCGCCGAGCCGGGAGGCGCAGAACGCGTCGGCGACCGCCGGGGGCGCATATCGCACGAGGAGCGCCCCTTGCAGGACGAGGGCGAGCCGTTCCACGAGCCTGCGTGCGCGGGCCTCGATGCCGTCCAGGTCGGCGAGTTCGGTCAGCAGGCCCTTGATCGCGCCGTCGAGCCGGTGGTCGGCGCCGCGCGCGCGGCCCACCTCCCGCAAGTAGGCGTCCAGGGCTCCCGGTTCGCGCTGGAGCGCGCGCAGCACATCCAGGGCCTGCACGTTTCCGGCGCCCTCCCAGACGGAGTTGAGCGGGGACTCGCGCAGCAGCCGGGGCATGCCGGACTCCTCGACATAGCCGTTGCCGCCGAGGCACTCGGACGCCTCGACCACGAGCGGGGCACAGCGCTTGGTCACCCAGTACTTGGCCACGGGCACCGCGAGCCGCAGGAACGCACGTTCGTATCCGTCGCCCGACTCCGCAGCGTCGTACGCCGCCGCCACCCGCATCGCCAGCACCGTCGCCGCCTCCGACTCCAACGCCAGATCCGCGAGGACGTTGCGCATCAGCGGCTTGTCGATCAGAGGCCCGCCGAACGCCTCCCGGTGCGCGCAGTGGTGCACCGCCTGCGCCACCGCCTGCCGCATCAGCGAGGCCGCGCCCAGCGCGCAGTCCAGCCGGGTGGCGGCCACCATCCCGATGATCGTGCGCACCCCCCGCCCCTCGTCCCCGACCCGGCGCGCCCACGTCCCGTCGAACTCGACCTCGGCGGAGGCGTTGGAGCGGTTGCCCAGCTTCTCCTTCAGCCGCTGGATGCGGAACACGTTCCGTGACCCGTCGGCCAGCACCCGGGGCACCAGGAAGCACGTGAGCCCTCCCGGAGCCTGCGCCAGCACGAGGAACCCGTCCGACATCGGCGCCGAGCAGAACCACTTGTGCCCGGTCAGCTCGTACGTCCCGTCCTCGGCCAGCGGCCGTGCGACGGTGGCGTTGGCGCGTACGTCGCTGCCGCCCTGCTTCTCGGTCATGGCCATCCCGAAGAGGGCGCCGGCCTTCTGCCCGGCGGGCCGCATGTCCCAGTCGTAGAGCATGGACGTCAGCCGCGGCTCCCACTCGGCGGCGAGCGCCGGGTCCGTGCGCAGGGCGGGCACCGCCGCGTGCGTCATCGACAGCGGGCAGCCGTTGCCGGTCTCGACCTGGGTCCAGACGACGAACGCGGCCGCCCGCCGCACATGCCCCCCGGGCCGCGTCCAGGCCGCGGTCAGTCCCGCCGACACCCCCTTGCCGAGCAGCCGGTGCCACGACGGATGGAACTCCACCTCGTCCACCCGGTTCCCGTACCGGTCGTACGCCCGCAGCTTCGGCGGGTTCTCGTTCGCCAGCCGCCCCCACTCCTGCACCTGGGCGGAGCCCGCCGTACGGCCGAACCCCGACAGCTCCTCGCGCGCCTCGTCCAGCAGCTCCGGAGCCAGATGCCGCTCGACCGCCTCGCCGAGCACCTGGTCGGCGGCGAAGACGTCGTAGTCCACCAGGGGCGGAGCCTGATTGGTCACTTCGTGGGTGCTGGATGCCATATCCGGAACCTACCCGTCGGCGTCACGTCGTCACGGCGACGCAACCGGTGTCCGGCGGCGGGTGCCCGGCGCCGGACCAGGACGGTCCGGCGCCGGACCGCGCGGGCCGGTCAGACGGGCGCCGCCAGCTCGCCCGTCCCCACGTCACCCGTGCCGAACTCCTCCTCCGGGGCCGCCACACCCTCCCCGTACTGCTCCTGCGGCCAGCCCGGCCGGTAGATCGTGTCGAGGTAGCGCTCCCCGAGGTCCGGGGAGACCGCCACCGCCGTGGTGTCGGGCGAGCCGTTGCGGGCCAGCCACGCGCCGGCGCCGCTGACGACCGTGCCGGTGGAGCCCCCGAAGAGGAAGCCGCGCCGGGCCATGCGGTGACACGCCCGTACGGTGTCGGCCTCCTCCACCCGGACGACGTCGTCCACATAGGACGCGTCGAGCAGCGCCGGGCTCACGCTCGTGCCGAGCCCCGGGATCATCCGGCGGCCCGGCGCCCCGCCGAACGCGACCGAGCCGACACTGTCCACCGCGACGATCCGCACCCGGCGCCGCCGCTCCCAGAACCACCGGGCGCAGCCCATCAGCGTCCCCGAGGTGCCGACCCCCACGAACAGCACGTCCAGGCGTGGGAACTGCCGGGCGACGGCGGGCGCGGTGGTGCGGTAGTGCGCCTGCCAGTTCGCCTCGTTGGTGTACTGGTCCAGCCACACGTACCGCGGGTCGGTCGCGCACAGCGCGCGCACGTACGCGATCCGGGCACCGAGGAAACCGCCGTGCGGGTCCGGCTCGGAGATGACGTGGACCCGGCTGCCCAGCGCCTCGATCACGCGCCGGGTCTGCGGATTGCACCGGGAATCGGTCACGCACAGGAACCGGTGGCCCCGGCTCGCCGCGATCATGCTCAGCGCGACGCCCAGATTGCCGGACGACGACTCGACCAGCGTCGAGCCCGGCCTCAGCCGCCCCTCCCGTTCGGCGGCCCGCACCATCTCGGACGCGGCCTTGAGCTTGATCGAGCCGGCGAAGTTGAACCCCTCGCACTTCAGGAAGAGCTGATGTCCGACGACCTGGCGCAGATCGACGTACAGCTCCTCCTCGTTGAAGTCCGTGGGAACGGATATGACTGGCACCGCTGCCCCCCTGGTTGTGCACTGTCGTACGCGCTGCGCCCGGCCGTTCAGCCGTGGCGGCGCAGCTCGTGGAAGAAGTCGTCCACGACCCGCAGTCCGCCGGAGCGGGCCACGTGCTCGTGGACATGACCGCCGACCGCGAGGTCGAGGACCCCGAGGCCGAAGGGCGAGAAGACCACCGGACGGTCCGCCGGCACGGACGCCCGGCCGGTGAGGACGTCGTGGAGCGTTCCGTCGAGGAAGTCCCGGGCGCCGGTGAGCTGTTCGGTCAGGTGCGGTGACGTGTTCGCCTTCAGACAGTGCTCGACGTCGTCGACGAAGTTCGCCGACGCGAGCAGCACCTCGGGCGCGAGATCGCGCAGCGACACGTGCAGCACCAGCGGGTTGTGGGCGAACCACTTCGGTTCATGGACGTGCGGCTCGCCCGCGATCGTCGCGAAGACCACCAGGTCGCTCGCCCGGATCACGTCCTCGGCGCCGTCGTACACGGTCACCCGCCCGTCGGCGCCGGACCGCTCCAGGTACCCCCGGAACCCGGCCACGCTGTCCGCGGACAGGTCGTACACCCCCACCTCCTCGAACGCGAAGTCCGTCGCCGCGAGGAACGTGTGGATGTACCGGGCGATCAGGCCGGTGCCGAGGAAGCCGACCCGGGCCGGGCGCGGCGCCCCCCGGCGCCCGCTCAGCCGGTCGGCCGCCAGCGCCGCCGACGCCGCCGTCCGGGTGGCACTGATGACCGAGGCCTCCAGGCACGCGAACGGATAGCCGGTGGCATGGTCGTTGAGGATCAGCACGGCGGACGCGCGCGGCAGCCCGGACGCCGTGTTCTCCGGGAAACTGGAGATCCACTTCAGCCCGTCCACCTGGAACCTCCCGCCGAGCGAGGCGGGCAGCGCGATGATCCGCGAGGACGGCCGGTCGGGGAAGCGCAGGAAGTACGACGGCGGGTTGACCGTGTCGCCGGTGTCCCCGTTCCCGTGCAGGAGGTAGGCGGACTCGACCAGTTCGACGATCTCCCGCTCCCGTCCCCGCAGGGCCTGCTGCACCTGGGCGCCGGAGATCACGGCGAAACCCGGAACCTCGGTCATACGGGACTCTCCTTCGTGGGGAAGCCGGCCGGCCGGAAGTCCGCCGGCCGTACCGGGTCCGCGAGGCCCACCAGCACCTCGCGGGGTCCCTGATACGGCTCACGGCTGTGGGCGCAGCGGAGGTTGTCGACGAGGAGCAGGTCGCCCGGCCGCCACGGCCGGCGGACGGTGTGCGCCTCGTAGACCTCGTTGAGCGTCTCGACCACGTCGGCGCCGATCGGTTCGCCGTCGCCGTAGCGGGTGTTGAAGGGCAGCCCGTCGGCCCCGTACAGGTCCACCAGGTACTCGCGCACCTCGGCGTCCATGGTCCATTCGCTGAGGAACGCGATCTGGTTGAACCAGCAGCGGTGGCCGCTCACCGGGTGCCGGAGAACGGCGGGGCGCCGCTGCCGGGTGCGCAGGGTCCCGTCGGGCCCCCAGTCGAAGGCGATGGAGTGCGCCCGGCAGTAGGCCTCGACGACGGTCCGGTCGTCGGTGCCGAACGCCTCGGCGACCGACGCGCCGATCTCGTCGTTGTACGAGCGGGTGAGCAGCCAGCCGTCCCGCTCGAACCGTTCGGTCAACTCCGCCGGGAGCGCGGCCAGGACGGCCGCCGAGTCGGCGATCCCGGTCGCCCCGCCCCGCTCGGCGGCCTCCAGACAGGCGAGGAGCAGCAGACCGGGGACCCGCACGCCGTAGCTCGACTCGTGGTGCATGCACATCGGTTGGTTCGGCGGCCAGGCCGTCGACGAGTACACGCCCCGCGCGTACGTCCGCCGGGGCGCGAACGCCTCCCTCTCGGTCATCAGCGTGTCGGTCAGCCCCCGGAAGACGGCGCCCACTTCGGCGGCGTCCCGCAGTCCGAGTCCGCGCACCAGCACCGAGCCGTGCTCGGCGACGGCGGCCCGCAGGGCGTCCCGCCGCCCGGCCGCCCACCGGGCTGCGGGTTCGGCGGGGGAGACCGTGAGCAGCGGCGGGCTGTCGGTCGACAGCTCGATGTCCGGCAGCGGCAGGGCGGTCGCGGACGACGGGGCCGCCGCCGCGTCCTTCCGGCGGCGCCCGGCGGCGCGGCGGCCCAGGAAACTCATGACGTCCTCCCGAGGGTGGCGGGGCCGGCGGTGGCCCTGGTGTCTATCAGTCCGGCCAGCCCGGACAGCACCGGATGGGTGGTCACGTCCTTGGGGGAGACCGCCCGCCGCAGGGCGATCGCGAGCTTCACCGCCGACAGCGAGGTGCCGCCCCGGTCGAAGAAGTGGTCGTGCCGGCCGATCCCGGCGCGTGGCACACCGAGCACCTCGGCCCACGCGTCGGCCAGCCGCTCCTCGGTCGCCGTCGCCGGCGGCTCGCCCGGCCGGCCGTCCACCGCGTCGAGTTCCTCGGCCAGCGCCGTCAGCGTCCGCCGGTCGGTCTTGCCGTTGGCGGTCAGCGGCAGGCTCTCGCGCCGATGGAACACCGACGGCACCATGTACGCCGGCAGCGAGGCCGCCAGCCGGTCCCGCAACTCCTCGGCCGCGAGGGGCCGGCCGGAGTGGAAGGCGACCAGCCGCTCGCCCCCGGCGACCACCACCGCGCCGTCCCGCACCCCCGCCACCTTGAGCAGCGCGTTCTCCACCTCGCCGATCTCGATGCGGAAGCCGCGCACCTTGACCTGGGTGTCCCGGCGGCCGAGGAACTCCAGCTTTCCGTCGGGCCGCCAGCGCCCGTGGTCCCCGCTGCGGTAGAGGCGCTCGCCGGGCCGGTAGGGGTCGGTGGTGAAGGCCTGCGCGGTGCGCTCGGGATCGTTGACGTACCCTCGCCCGACACACACCCCGGAGAAGACGATCTCCCCCGGCGCGCCCAGCGGCACGAGCGAGAGACGCTCGTCGACGACGTACACGCGCACGTTCCGCACGGGACGGCCCAGGGGCACCCGGCCCCCCTCCGGAGCCCGGTCCATCACCTCGTGGTTGGTGTCGTCCGAGGTCTCGGTCAGCCCGTAGGCGTTGACCAGGGGTATCCCCGGCTCGCCCGCGAACCAGCGCTCCGCCAGCTCCCTCTTCAGCGCCTCCCCGGTGACCGACACCCGGCGCAGGTCGGGCAGTTCGCGCGGGTACCGCTCCAGATGGGCGAGGACCGCTTCCAGGTACGACGGCACGACCTGCAGCACGTTCACCCGGCCGCCGACGACGCGGTCCACGAACCGCTCGACGTCCAGGATCACCTCCTGCTCCACCAGGAGGGTCCGGCCACCGGCCAGGGGTCCGGCCAGCAGCTGCCACAGGGAGATGTCGAAACACTGGGGCGCGGTCTGCGCGACAGTGTCCCCCTCGCCGATGCCGAGGTCGTCGAGCTTGGCGTGGAGATGGTTGAGCATCCCGGCGTGCTCGCACATCGCGCCCTTGGGCTCGCCCGTGGAACCGGACGTGAAGTAGATGTACGCGAGCCGGTCCGGGGCGATCTCCAGACCGAGGTCGAAGTCCTGGTGGGCCTCGTCGTACGCGTCCTCGACGAGCAGCCGCCGCACCCCGGGCAGGGTGGTCAGCGCCCGGTCCAGCGTGGTCGTGCTGCCCCGTTCGGTGAGCACCAGCTCGCATCCGGCGCGAGCCAGTGTGGTGGCGATGCGCTCGGCGGGGAAGTGCGGCTCGACGGGCAGATAGACGCCGCCCGCCTTGAACACCGCGAGGACGGCCGCCATCCAGTCGAGGTCGCGTTCGGTCACCACCGCGACGACATCCTCGTGGCCGAGGCCCCGGGCCAGCAGGGCCCGGCCGAGCCGGTTGGCACGGGAGTTGAGTTCGCGGTACGTCCACTGCCGCTCGCCGTGGACGGCCGCGACGGCGTCCGGGTGCGCCACGACCCGCTGCTCGAACAGCTCGTGCACCCGGCGGTCCGGCAGATCGCGCAGGGGCCCGGCCAATCCGTCGAGCTGGAACCGGAGTTCGTCGTCCGACACCAGACTCCGCCCGCTGTGCCCGGCGTCCGGTCCGGTGGCCAGCAGGGTGAGGGCGGTGACGTGGTATCCGGCGATCCGGGCCCCGCCGTCCTCGTCGAGCACGTCGGTGCGGTAGCGCAGCCGCAGCGCCGGGCCGTCGTCGCGGTGCACCAGCCCCACCCGCAGGGCCACGTCGGTGTCGAGGTCGCCGTCGCCCCCGCCGGTGTCGAGCACCGTCTCGAACGGCGGCTCCGAGAGCCCCAGTTCGTGCCGCAGGGCGTCCACCGGATATCCGGCGTGTGTCAGCAGCTCCGCCGTGATCCGGTGGGCGTGCTCCAGCAACGCGCGCCAGGTGCCGTCGGGCGTGACGCGGAGCCGGCACGGCAGCAGACGGCCGTCCTCCAGCAGGCCGATGGTGACCTCGCTCTCGCCCGACAACGCGGCGAGCACCTTCGCGTGGGCGGCGAGCAGCGCGGCCGCGCCGTCGACGGCCGTCAACAGTCCTTCGGGCAGGGCGACTTCGTGGACGCCCACCCCCTTCTCCGGGTCGGCGCTCCACCGCGGTATCGCGGTCCGCCCCCCGGCGGTGAGCACCTCGTGCCAGTACGTGCGGGCAGCCTTGCCCGACTCCGAACGGTCCATCGTTTCCCCCCGATTCACCGTGTTCCGGTGTTCTCCGTCGCCGGGTTCCCGCCCCAGCGCGCGTGCGGCGGCACCTCCTCGCCCTTCATCAGGAAGGAGTCGGGCGCGAGCACGGCTCCTTCGCCGAGGACGACGCCGTAGTGGACGAACGCCCCGACCTCCAGCGTGCTGCCGGCGCCGATCGTGACGTGGTCGGACTTGAAGGTGCCGTCCTCCTGAGAATGCGCCTGGATCTTGCTCCCGGCGGCGAGTGTGCAGTCGTCCCCGACGGCCGTCAGGGTGCGCTCGGTGATGTACACCCCGTCGTCGAAGACCCGGCGCCCGATCCGCACCCCCAGCAGCCGCCAGACGAGGCTCTTGTAGGGGGTGCCGTTGAGCACCTCCAGGTGGGCGTCCGGCAGCTTCCACAGCCGTTCCTGCCGCCAGAAGACCGGGTCGTAGATGGAGCACAACCTCGGCCGCAGCGGCCGGAAGCGGGTCAGGGACCGTTCCACCAGCGCGTGGTACAGGACGGTGAACACCAGCGCCGCCAGGGGCAGCGCGGCGAGCGCGAGCAGTCCCGCCGGGCCGTCCCCGTGGCCGTACAGGTCGAAGGCCGCGAAGCCGAGCACGGTGAGCGCGAAGGTGTGCAGCCAGCGCAGGAACAGGAACAGTCCCATCGAGCGCAGGTTGAAGCGGTTCTTCGCGGCGAGGCGCCGGCGCAGCTCCTCGCCCTCGCGCAGATGGTCGAAGCGACTGTCGCGCTCCACCGAACGCGGGATCTCGAAGGGCGGCGAGCCGAGCAGCCCGACCCCTTCGCGGATCTCGCCGTCGAGCGGCACCAGCACCTTCGTGGCCAGCAGACAGTTCTCGCCGGTCCGCCCGCCCACCGGGTAGGCGATGGCGTTGCCCAGGAAGTTGTGTCCGCCGATCGCCGTCCGGGACACCCGGAACGAGGTGCCGGAGTAGTCCGCGTTCATGACCGACAGGCCGTCCGCGACCATCGTGCCCGCGCCGACCTTCACCAGGTACGGCGTCTCGTGCTGCACAGCGGTCCCGAAGTTGGAGCCGGTCTGCTCGACGCGTGAGAGGTCGTATCCGAGGGCCCTGAGACAGGGGACGATGTAGGAGCTGTCGCCGCACAGCCAGGTGAAGAGTTTGAGGTTGGTCAGCCGGGCGACCGTGCGGTGCACCGAGTAGTGGAAGCCGTACAGCGGATAGGTGCGGTCCGGCTTCACCAGCGGGCGCAGCAGCCGCGGTACGACGAAGACGGCGACGGCGGCCGCGACGACGGAGCCGGCGAACAGCGCGAGCGACAGGGCCGCCGCCTCGGCGTAGAAGCGGGCGGTGGTGAGGTGCAGTGACGCCGGGTCGAGCAGGGTCTCCAGCTCGGGCGCGGCGGTGAGCAGCAGATAGGCCCCGCCGATGGTCAGGGGCACGTACAGCAGCAGCGCCTGGAGCAGGGCGGCGGACCCGTATCCGGCCCGCCGGAGCGTGCCGCAGGGGAGCGGGGCGACCCGGATGTGGTCCACGTCCGTGCGCCGGGCCGGTGAGCCGTGCCAGCTCTCACCGGCCGGGACCGACTCGCCGTCCCGCAGCGCGGAGGAGTGGCCGAGCTGGGAGCCGTCACCCAGGGCGGTGCCGATGTCGAGGACGGTGTGCTCGCCGACGAAGACGTCCCGGCCGAGGGTGACGGGGCCGGTGCGGATGCGCCCGGCCCGCGCCCGGTAGCAGAGGAAGGCGGAGTCCTTGCGGATCACCGTGCCCGCGCCGATCGTCAGCAGGTCGGTGCAGACCGGGAGGGTGCGGCTGAGGACGGTGACGCCCGGTCCGATGCGGGCGCCGAGGGCGCGCAGGTACAGCACGTACAGCGGGTTGCCGACGAACAGGAGCATCGGGCTGGTGCGCAGCAGCGCCTTGACGATCCAGAACCGCAGGTACGCGGGGCCCCAGACGGGGAACTCCACGGGCTTCCACCGCCCGATCAGCAGCCATTTGGCGGCGACCGGCAGGACGCACAGGGCGGACAGGGCGAGCGCGCCGAAGACCGCCGAGCGCAGGTAGACCGCGACGAACCCCGAGGCGTCCGCCACCCACTCGTACCCCTGTACGTATCCGGTGGTGGCCAGGAGGCAGTACCCCGCGAAGAGGAGCAACTGCAGTACCCCGCACAGGGTGTAGCGGACGGTGCTGCCCGGGGGCACGGGTTCGGCGGGCGGCGGTGGGGCGGCCGGCGTCGCCGGGGCCTTCGCCAGCGCGGCGGCGAGGCTGCGGAGGGTGGGGTGGCCGTAGACGTCCCGGATGGACACCGACGGCAGTTCGGGGTGCTTCCTGACCCGGGCGCAGAAGTGCGCCATCGTGAGCGAGTTGGCACCGAGATCGTCGAAGAAATGACTTTCTGCGGATATATGTTCGACGCAAGCGACGTCGGCCAGGAGTTCGGCCATGAGTCGTTCGGTGGCGGTGTACGATTCCGCCGCGTCCGGCTCGGCCTCCTGGACCTCGCCCGGTGTTTCCACCACGGGTCGTGGCGCTGGCAATGTCATTGAATTTCTCCGCGACAGGTATGGCGATGGAAGGCGCCCGGGGGTGAACGGGACGGCGCGCGGAATGACAGAAGGAGGGGAATTTGCGAGGGGGGTTGCGGAAACGGAAAGAGGTGACGTGTGGGACGGAATCGATCAGGCCTGCTCGGGACCTGTGCGAGTTCCCCGGTGTGCGCTGTGCCGGCGGCTGGTCCGGATGGGTGCAGCGGAATGCAATCCGGATTCTTTCGGTACATTCGGGAACGGGTCAAGCGGGGCCGGGTGATTGACGCTTTCCCGCCCCTTTCCCGATCTCTTCGGACGTGCCGGACCCGAACCCGCCCCGCGCTCCATCGGGAAACTTACCGTGGAATGATACGGATATGCCCGAACGTTCACCTTCCGGCCCCGCAGTGATTCGGCCAGCACGTGCATGACAGAAAAGGCGATTCGGAATCACCTTTGGTTTCTCCTGGGTTTCCCTTTGTTTGCTGCCCCGTCACGCGTCCGGAGGGAACCGTGCGCCGCACGCGGACCCCGCCGCGGCCGACGGCACGGGGGAGGTGAGGGTGACACGCGCAGGCGGATACCTTTAGGGCGTGCAGCCAGCAAGTCAGTCACCCCCACCGCCCGAGAGCCCGCATGGGCGTCTCCACCGCGCGCGTGCCCTCTACCGGGACGTCTCCAAGCGCAGGACCGCATGGCTGCTCCTGAAGGACACCGTCAACTCCTGCATCGAGTACCGCATCCTGGGCCTCGCGGCCGAGGCGGCGTTCTTCTCGCTGCTCTCCGTGCCGCCGCTGCTGCTCAGCATGATCGGCCTGCTCGGCTACGTCGACGACTGGACCGGCGCCGACACCATCGCCAGCCTGGAGCTCAACCTCCTGGAGGCCTCGCGCACCGTCCTGTCCGAGAAGGGGGTCGCGCAGATCGCGCAGCCCATCCTGGACGACGTGATGAAGGGCGGTCGCCCCGACGTCATCTCCATAGGCTTCCTGTTCGCCCTGTGGTCCGGCTCCCGTGCGGTGAACGTCTTCATCGACACCATCACCGTCATGTACGGCCTCGACGGCGTCCGCGGCATCGTCAAGACCCGCCTGATGGCGTTCCTGCTGTTCATCGTGGCCCTGCTGATCGGCTCGATCGCCCTGCCGCTGATGGTCGCCGGGCCCGACGCCGTCGTCCGGATCGTCCCGTGGTCGGCGACCGTGGTCCAGGTCCTCTACTGGCCCGTCGTGATCGTCCTGTCGATCGTCTTCCTGACGACGCTCTACCACGTGTCGGTGCCGGTCCGCTCGCCCTGGGTCGAGGACGTCCCCGGCGCCCTCGTCGCGCTCGGCATGTGGGTGCTCGGCAGCTTCCTGCTCCGCATCTACCTCTCCAACACCGTCGAGGGCGCGACGATCTACGGCTCCCTGGCCGCCGCCGTCGCGGTCCTGCTCTGGATCGGGGTGGGCGCCTTCGCCGTCCTCGTCGGCGCCGCCGTCAACGCCGCGATCGACCGCGTCTGGCCCGCCGCCGCCACGGCCGCCGCCCGCGCCGCCAACGAACGCCTCCGCGAGGAGCAGGCCGCCGAGTACGTGGCCCGTGCCGCCGCCGCCCGCACCCACGACCCCGAGGACCCCGACATGCCTTCCGAGTTCCCGGAGCGCTGGTCCCGCTTCCTCCCCCCGGAGGACGTGACGTCGCGACTGCGTCCGCCGGTGAAGAAGGGGGAGGAGTAGGGCACGGGGAACCGCGCGATCAGCCACGGACGACCCGCGGCCGCCACATCCCCCCGCACCCCCACGTTCCCACGCCGCTCGCCGCTCGCCGCTCCCGGCCCCGGACGGCCGGTGGCCACAGGCGTAGCCTTCCTCGTGTGTACGCGGAGAGGGCTTCTCGGCTGGGTGACGGGGCCGTCGTGTGGACGAACGCACCCGACGGCCCGCGCGGGGCCGGCCCCGCGCGGGTGCTGCCGGACGGGTGCATGGATCTGCTGTGGAACGACGGGCGGCTGCTGGTCGCCGGACCGGACACCAGGGCGTACGTCCCCGCGGGGCACCCCAGCGGTTGGGCGGGCCTGCGGTTCTCTCCGGGTACCGCGCCCGCCTTCCTCGGTGTACCCGCGCACGAACTGCGGGACCGGCGGGTGGAGCTGGCGGACCTGTGGTCCCCGGCGGTCGTGCGACGGCTCACCGTCCGGGTGAACGCGGCGCGTGATCCGGCGAGCGGGCTGGAGGAGGTGGTCCTGGGGCGGGCGGCCGAGGTGGGCCGGCCCGATCCGGTCCTGCGGCAGATCGTCGCCGACCTCGACGCGGGGCGGACCGTCGCGGCGACCGCCGACCGACTCGGCCTGGGAGCCCGGCAGTTGCACCGCCGGTCGCTCGTCGCCTTCGGGTACGGCCCCAAGACGCTGGCGCGGGTGCTCCGGCTGCGACGGGCGCTCGCGCTCGCCCGGGACGGACTGCCCTTCGCCGAGACGGCCGCCCGGACCGGCTACGCCGACCAGGCGCATCTGGCCCGGGACGTCAGGGAGTTGGCGGGACTGCCGCTGGGCGAACTGCTCGCCGGCCGGTAGCGCGACGGGCGTCCCGCTCGGCGGCCGGCCGTCGCGGTCGCCGGTGACCGCGGGGAGCGGGCCGAACGGTCACCCGGCGGCGGGTTCCGGCAGGGGTGCGAAGAGGTCGACGCCATTGCCGTCGGGGTCGAGGATCACGGCGTACCGCTGGCCCCACACCGCGTCCCACGGCTTGAGTTCGCCCCGGTACCCCGCGTCCACCAACTCCTCGTACACCGCGTCGACTTCGGCCGGACTGTCGCACAGCAGGGCGAGCCCGGCGCCGCCACCCGTTCCCGGGCGGTACCCCGGGTGGAAGGAGCGGACGGTCTCCTCGGTGTCGAGCAGCAGCCGCAGCCCGCCGGGCAGGTGGGCCTCGGCGTGCGGCAGGTTCTCGGCGCCCTTCGGGAAGGCGAAACCGAGGCGGCGGTAGAAGGCGACGGAGGCGGCCATGTCCGAGGCCACCATCCCGATCGCGTCGAGTCGTGGAGTCATAGGGCCACCGTAGGCGGCCCGGTGACGGCCGGTCTTGAAGGAATCGGACACGGACCCCGACAGGAACCGTGTGAGTAAGCGCTCTCACGAGTACGGACTCTTCGGCCCACCTGTGGAACAGCTGTGCGGCAAGATGTGGGCATGCACATGCCCCGTACCGCGCGTGTCCTGCTGCCCCTGGCCCTGCTGCCGTCGCTGCTGCTCACCGCCTGCGGGACGGAGAAGGTCGTGGACACGGGCCGTGCGCCCTTGGCGCCGGTCCCCGACCGGGCGGAGCTGACCGCTCGGGCCGAGGCGTTGGGCCTCGCGCCGGGGCTCGTCTACGTCACCGAGGCCCCGGGATTCACGCTGGCCCGTCAGTCGGTCGGCGTGTACGGCGCCGACGGTTTCTCCGCCGCCTACTGGTCCCGGAGGAACAGCGCCCAGCTCCTGCTTCTCGTCGACCGCGGCACGATGACCGCCGAGAACTGTCCCGAGCGTCCGCTCGGCCGGGGCACCGAGGGGACGGTCGGCTGTGAGCGCGACGGTGACGCCTGGTACCGCACCTCGGTGGGTCAGCACGAGTACGCGGTGCCGCAGGACGGGCACCTCGTCCTGATCAGCGCCGCCACGGACGCCGTCGACCGCGCCACCCTGCGGGCCGCCGCCCGGGCCGCCCACCGCCCCACCGACGCCGAACTGGCCTGCATCCTTCCGCGCCGCCACCAGGACGAGCCCCAGCCCGCGCCCTCGCCCTCGCACGACGGGCAGCCGGCCGAACGCGGCGACCTCCCCCCAGTGGGCGACGGGGCACCCGACAACGAGGTGGGCACGTCGGGGTGAGCCCGGACACCGCCGCACCGGGGCGGGCGAGCCGGCCGGACTCCTACGGCGCGGCCTGGCCCTGCGGGCCGAACGCCGTCATGAAGCGGTCGCGGAACTTGTCCATCCGCCACACCGGGGTGTCGTCGGCCGGCTGGAGACCGTCGGTCCAGCCCCAGTCGGCGACCTTCTTCAGCACCTCGGGGTCCTTGGCGACGATCGAGACCGGCACGTCATGGCTGGGGTTGTCGCCGGTGACCGTCTTGTTGGGCTGGTGGTCACCGAGGAAGACCAGCACGGTGTCCCGGGAGCCGTGCTTCGCGACGAAGTCGACGAGGCTGCTCACCGAGTACTGGATCGACTTGCGGTACTCGTCCCGTACGGCCAGCGGGTCCTTCCAGACCTCCGTGGGGTTCTTGCCCTCGGCCTTCTGCAGCGAGTGGTAGACGGACCCGTCGCCGACCTGGTCGTCGGGGATCGTGCGCGGGATCGGTGCCCACGGGTTGTGGCTGGAGGTCAGGATGATCTCCGCCATCATCGGCTCGCGGTCCTTCTTGCCGTGCTCCAACTCCTCGAAGGCCTTCAGCGTGTACTGGTCGGGCATGGTCGACCAGCTGAACTTCGGACCCTTGTAGCCGAGTTGGTCGGAGTCGTAGATGTGGTCGAGGCCGAAGTACTTGCCCTCGGGCCAGGCCATCTGGGTGCCGGGCACGACACCGACCGTGCGCCAGGCGCCGGTTCGACGGAACGCCTCGGTCAGGGTGAGCCGGTCGCTCGCGACGAGGTTGGCGTAACGCGACTGGTTCTTGATCCACAGACCGGACAGGAACGTGGAGTGGCCCAGCCAGCTGCCGGCGCCGGTGATGGGGGAGCGCAGCCAGCCGCTCTGCGACGCGTAACCGGCGTCCTTCAGCTCCCGCGTCTTCTGCGCGAGCGTCTGGCTGAGCGGCTCACCCATCCGCGGGTCGTCGATCGCGGAGCGGCCATAGCTCTCGATGAACGTGATCAGTACGTCCTTGCCGCGAAGCCCCGTCAGGAGCTGATCGGGCGGCACGTCCGCGAAGGCGTCCACCGCGGACTGCTTACGGAACGCCTCCCCGTCCTTCAGCCCGTCGTTCACCGCCTCGATCCGGTTCTCCACGAGCGTCGCCGCGCTGTGCGAGGCCACCGGGACGTCGGACACCTCCAGCGTCAGCGTCGAACACGTGATCCATGCGGTGCCCAGGACGAGCAGCGTACGGCCGGCCGTGTGCCGGTGGCGCACCATCAGCCTGCTGATCCGCACGACCGCCAGCGTCATCAGCACCGGCAGCGCCAGCGCGAGGAGGATCACGCCGACCGTCGCGGCCTGCGCGGCGGCGCCGCCGAGCGAGTCCTTCATGAACGACTGCGCGTCGTCCAGCAGGATCCAGTCGAGCACCAGGTCGAACGGGCGGTCCAGGGTCCAGTACGACCCCATGTCCAGCACCTTGACGATCGTCAGCAGCCCGAGCAGGACCCCGACCACCACCACCGCCACGCGCCGCGCCTTCGTCGGCAGGACGAGCAGCAGCCCGGCGACCAGGATGCCCTCCGCCGGGATGCGCAGGAAGCGTCCGAACTCGATGCGGGTGATGTCGTTCGGCACGAGCAGCGCGAACATGACGAGCGCGACGGCCAGTCCGGTCACGGCCCAGGTGACGGCCCGCGCGGCCCGGGGGTGCGCGGCCCGCCAGCCGGAGGGGGCTGCGGCGGGGGGCGGCGAGGGTGACGCGGATGGGGATGGGGATGGGGATGGGGAGAGGGGCGGGGCAGGAGTCGATGTCGGGGCGGGCTCTGGTTGCGGGTCGGGGGTCGACTCCTGCTTCGACTCCTGCTCCGGTTCCGATTCCGGATCCGGGGTCGAACCTAGGCCCGACGTCTGCTCCGATGCCGAATCCGGTTCCGTCATCGGCTCCGGTTCCGGCTCGGGTTCCGTCATCGGTTCCGACTCCGTCGCCGGCTCCGACTCGGTCTGCGTCTCTGCTTCGGGCGCGGATTCCGCACTGGCCTCGGACTTGGCCTCGGACTTGGCCTCGGACTTGGCCTCGGACTTGGCTTTGGGTTCCGGCTCGGCCGCGGGCTCGGACGTGGCCTCGGGCTCCGGCTCGGCCTCGACGGTGGAGGCCGTCTCTGTCTGCGTACCCGCTTCCGCCGCCGCCTGTTCGCCCGCCGTCGCCACCGCGTCCGTGGAACCCGCTTCCGACGTCGGCTCCGGACGGGCGGCTTCGTCGGGGGTTCTGTCGTCGTCCGGTGCCGGTGTCGGTCCCGGAAGCTGCGGAGAGCGTATGTGCGACAACCCGAAGGTCCTTCCCTGTGGAGCATGTCGAGCTCGGTGCTGGTGGCGCGGAGTGGGCCGGGGCCGGATCGGCCGCCGGAACACCCGAGGGGCGAATCCCTATCCGTACGGTCCCACGACGCCAACCGTTCACCGGAACTCAGGGTCGCCGCAACCACTTGACCGAACCAAAACGCACCAGGCTCCCACCCCGCGCCGACCTGCTCAGGCCGAGCGCGGCACCCCCGTGCTGGACCGCTCCACCAGTCGCGTCGACAACTCCGTGCGTGTGCCCTCCGGTTGGTCGCCCTCCATCATCCGCACCAGCAGCCGGAGAGCGCTCTGGGCCATCTCCGAGAGCGGCTGGCGGACGGTGGTCAGCCCGGGAGTCGCCCAGCGGGCCTCGGGAAGGTCGTCGAATCCGACCACGCTGATGTCGTCCGGCACCCGCAGCCCCCGCTCGGCCAGCGCCTCGTACACCCCGAGGGCCATCTTGTCCGAGCAGACGAACACGGCGGTGGGCGGCTCGGGAAGATCGAGCAGCTCGAGCATACGGTGGTGGGCGGTGGTCTCCATGAAGTTGCCGTAGCGGACGTACTCCGGCCGGTACGGGATCCGCGCGGCCGTCAGCGCCGAGCGGTAGCCCGCCACCCGGGCGCTGCTGCACATCTTGCGCCGGTATCCGGCGATCACGGCGATCCGCTCGTGCCCCAGGGACAGCAGATGGTCGGTGGCGGTCATCCCGCCCTGCCAGTTGGCCGCGCCGACAGACACCACGCCCGGCGGCGGTTCCAGGACCGGGTCGATGAGCACGAACGGGATGCGGTGCTGGGTGAGCCAGGAGTACTGGGCGGGGGACAGCTCGGCGAGGTTGAACAGCACGCCCGCGGAGCCCCGTGCGGTCAGCTTGTCGAACCAGCCGCGTTCGGGGCGGGCGCCCCGGGTGCGGGTCAGGCCGGCCGAGACCACGACCTCCAGGCCGGCCTCGTGGGCGGCCTGTTCGACACCGTGCAGGACCGCGCCCGACCAGGAACTCTCCAGGGAGTGGACCACCAGGTCGACCATGCGCGGTGGTTGCGACGCCTCGAACCGGGGTCTGCGGACGTAACCGAGCCGGTCCAACGCCTCGGTGACCCGGCGCCTGGTCTCCGGGGCCACGTCCTCGCGGCCGTTGACCACCTTCGAGGCGGTCGGCACGGACACCCCGGCCTCGCGCGCCACCACCGCCAGCGTCGGCCCGGCCGTCGCGCTCCCGCCACGCACCATCGCGACTCCACCTCTCAGGGCCCCGTCCCGAGGGCCGGTGAAATTTTCGAACAGCGTCTCTCGCACGGCGCAGGTGTGCACCGCGTAGCAAGCGCTTCCTACGGTAAGCCCAACTCAACACGGCGGGAAGAAGCGGGGATTCACAGGACCGCCCAGGCCAAAACTTTCGAAACTTCGAACAAGGGAGCTGGGGGGCGAACGCCGTCGAGCACCCAGGAAAGCGGGCCCTCGCATTCCCCGGCTCGGGGACGCGAGGGCCCGCCGCCGCCTCAGGCGAGGGCGGCGACCAGCAGGGTGAAGGCGGCGACGATGACGGCGACGCGGGCGTAGTGGTAGCGCTCCCAGCGCTTCATCTGCTGCTTCCAGTCGTCGGGCCGGTTGTCGGACGTCCAGGTCTTGCCCTGGTTGTTGATCGGCACGAGCAGCAGGATCGACATGATCACGCTGGCGATCAGCAGCGCGCCCGCGGTGATGACGAGACCGGTGCCGTGGTGGTGCCACCCGGCGACGGCCCAGATGCCGACGAGGACGAGTGAGCCGATGTACCAGACCGGCATCACGGCGCCGAGCATCCGGCCCCCGTGGGAGCGGGCCTGCTGATTGCTGTCGTCCGGGAGGGCGTCGAAGATCCGGTTCATGACGAAGGCGACGGAGAACTCCACCCCCACCATCACGCCGACGAGCACGGTGGTGACGACCTCAAGTGCGTTGAGCATGGCGACCCTCGCAATATCTAGTGCTGCTAGCTGATGAGTCAACGCTAGTACTGCTAACGCTCCTTTGTCTAGCAATGCTAGAATCGAGGTATGTCGGTACAGGAACGCAAGCAGCGCGAGCGGGCTGAACGCGAGCGCCTCATCGTGGCGACGGCCCGTGAACTCGCCGAGCAGCAGGGCTGGGACGCGGTCACCACGCGTCGGCTCGCCGAGCGCATCGAATACAGCCAGCCCGTCCTCTACAGCCATTTCCGTGGCAAGCGCGAGATCATCGGCGCCGTCGCCCTGGAAGGCGCGGCCGAGCTGGCCGCGGTGCTGCGGGCCGCGGTCTCCGCGGCGGACGGCGGTCCTCGCGCCCGGGTCACCGCCCTCGCCCGCGCCTACCTGGACTTCGCCGAACGCAACCCGGCGGTCTATGACGCGATGTTCCAGCTCGACGGCGGCCTGGCGTTCGCGCAGGAGGACACACCGGAACCTCTCAAGGACGCCTTCGCCGCGCTGCTGGAGTGCCTCGGCGAGGTCGCCGGGGACGGCGTGGAGCCGGGGCTGTTCACCGAGTTGTTCTGGGCGTCCCTGCACGGGGTGGCGACCCTGACCCGGTCGGGACGGGTGCCGCGGGAGTACACCGGGCCGAGGGTGGAGCTGCTGGTCTCCCGGCTCGCCGCGGTCTGACCCTCCGTCCGGCGGGCAGGCGGCCGGAGCCGGTTCCGCCCGGTGTGGGACCTCGTCCACCACCACTACGCACGGCGACGGGGCCTGTCCGTCGTACATCACCGAACGCGTCCGCCCGAGGGCGGCGGCGGTGACTACGGCTCGACCGGCGGCGGCTACGACCACCTGGGGTTCGGCGCCCTCACGTAGGCCGGACGGCGCCGGACGGGCCCGCCGTCCCCCGAACGGCCGTCCGAAGACCCGGCACGACCGGAATACCGCGTAGGGATGTGGTGCTCTGAGGTGGACGACGGTCCACGAGCGGGCGGGCGTGAGGAGCTGGTGCGATGACGGCAGACCGGCAGGGCCCCGTGGTCAGGACGCCGTACGGGCTCGTACGCGGCACGTACGAGCACGGGGACGGCCACGAGAACGGGATCGCGGTCTTCCGGGGCATCCCCTACGCGGCCCCGCCCTTCGGCCCCCACCGGTTCCGCCCGCCCGTCCCGCCCGAGCCCTGGGAGGGGGTACGGGACGCCGTCGATTTCGGGCCCACGCCTCCGAAGCCGCCGTACTCGGAGGCGTTCGCCCGCTATCTGTCGGACCCCGTCGTCCCGGGCGACGACTGCCTCAACCTGAACGTGTGGACGCCGGCCCCGGACCCCGCCGCCCGGCTGCCGGTCATGCTCTGGATCCACGGCGGTGCGCTCACCCGGGGCTCGTCGGCGGTCCCGGTCTACGACGGTGCCGCCTTCGCCCGTGACGGTGTGGTGCTGGTGTCCCTCAACTACCGCCTGGGAGTGGAGGGTTACGGCCTCTTCCCGGACGCACCGCCCAACCGCGGACTGCGTGACCAACTGGCCGCGCTGGAGTGGGTGCGCGAGGCGATCGCCGGGTTCGGCGGCGACCCGGACCGGGTGACCCTGTCCGGCCAGTCGGCGGGCGCCATCAGCGTCGGCGCGCTGCTGGCCGCCCCCCGCGCGCGGGGCCTGTTCCGGCGGGCCGTCCTGCAGAGCGGGCCGCCCGAGGCCCTGGACCGGGACAAGGTGCGCCGCATGGTCCGCCGGATGGCGACCCGGCTGAAGGTCCCGGCGACCGCCGAGGCCTTCGCCGCCGTGGACCGGACCGCTCTCGTCGAGGCGCAGGCGGAGGCGGGCCGCCTCAGCAGTCCGGTGCTGGGCGGCCCCGCCTTCGGCCTCGTCGTCGACGGCGACCTGCTGCCCACCGATCCGCTGGTAGCGCTGACCGAGCACGGCGCGGCCCCCGGGACCGACCTCCTCATGGGCTGGACCCGCGACGAACACCGCCTCTGGCTCGTCCCCGGCGGCCTCCAGGAGCGTGTCGACCGGCTCGGCACGGTCGCCCTGGCCGGCGCGCGCGCCCGCTGCCGCTGCGGCCCCGAGCTGCCCCGCTGCTACCGCGAACTCCACCCCGACAAGGGCACCGCCGACCTGGTCGGCCGGCTCGTCACCGACCACCTGCTGCGCGTCCCCCTGCACCGCGTGGCGGACGCCCGCCTCGACCACGCCCGGTCCTACGTCTACGAGTTCGCCTGGCCCTCCGGCACCCCCGCCCTCGGCTCCTGCCACGCCCTCGAACTCGGTTTCGTCTTCGACACCGGCGACACCTCGGCGTCCGCCAAGCTCGCCGGAGAGGACCCGCCGCACGACCTCGCCGCCGCCATGCACACCGCCTGGGTCCGCTTCGTCACGGAGGGCACCCCGGGCTGGCCCGCCTGGGACGCCACCCACCCGGTGCGGGTCTTCGACAGCCCGGTGGACGCGGACACCCCGGACGGCATCCGGATGGTCCTCGGTCCCTACGACCCCGAACTCGCGCTCTGGGACGCGGACGCCAGACGCCCCCGCAGAGTCCAGGGCGCGGGCACCTTCGTCACCTCCGGCGGAGGCCCGCTCCCGGCCCTGCGCCGCTTCCGCCGCAGTCCGTGACGGCGTCTAACCGTGCGCCGAGCCGCGCTCGGCGGTCTCGTCGTCCGCGGGCGTCCGGGGCTTGGTGTGGAGGATCTCGCGGGCCTGTTCCGCGGCGCGGACGGTGCTCTCGCCGACGAAGTCGAGGAAGCGGGCGACGTTCTCCAGGCGGGCGGCGGCGGGAGTGCCGGTGCCGAGGACACCGACGCCCTGACGGGCGGTCTCGACGACCTGGGCGATGCCACGGGCGCTGGCGAGCATCGACTGGTACCAGACGTCGTCGTCGACGACGTAGCGCTCGCGGCGGCGCTCGCCCTGTTCCCGGCGGACCATGCCCTGGCCGTTGAGGAACGTGATCGCCTTGGAGATGGACGCGGGGCTGACCTGGAGGCGCTGGGCCAGCTCGGACGCGGTGAGGCTGCCGCTGTCGGTGAGCGTGAGGCAGGCCATCACCCGGGCCATCATCGTGGGCATCCCCGAGGCCGTCATGACGGTCGTGAACGTCTCCTCGTACTCGCGCACGGCCTCGGCGTCGCGCCCGTACGGCTGCTCGGGCGCCCGCGCGGCGAGGGGCGTGGTCGGGCGACGGCGGTGGGCGCGGCGCTCGGTGGCGCGGTGCGCCGGCTCGGCGCGGTAGCCGGTGGGGCCGCCGTTGCGCATCACCTCACGGGTGACCGTCGACGTGGGACGGTCGAGGCGTCTGGCGATCTCCGCGTAGGCGAGGCCGTCGGCCAGCCCCAGCGCGATCTGCCGGCGTTCCTGCTGAGTGAGCCTGCCTCCCGGCATCGCTGTCTCCTTCGTGCTCCGTGGTGTGGCCACCATAGCGTTCACTTCGATTCATTGCAACGCAAGTGGCGCATCTCGTTGCGTTAGATTCGAACTCAGTGCAACGAAATGAAGCCGTTGACCTGCATAAACAGTGGATCTGTGCAACGAATGCGTTGCTGGATCTGTGAATGCAACGTAGCTTTTCCCTTGTCGGAAACAAGGACGTGAAGGAGAGCACGATGCAGAAGTTCGACACCCCCGCCCCGATCTCCGCGGTGCTGAACATCTCGGCCGGACACGTGCGGTTCATCGCCGCCGACCGGGTCGACACCACCGTCGAGGTCCGGCCCGCCAACGCCTCCAAGGACCGTGACGTCAAGGCCGCCGAGCGGACCACGGTCGACTATCGGGACGGGGTGCTGCGGATCGAGGCCCCCAAGGCGAAGAACGAACTCCTCGGCCCCTCCGGAAGCCTGGAGGTCACGGTCCAGCTGCCCGCCGGCTCCCGTGTCGAGGCCACGGCGGCCGCCGCCGAGTTCCGCGGCGTCGGACGGCTGGGCGAGGTCTCCATCGACGGCGCGCACGGTTCGGTCAAGCTCGACGAGGTCGCCGGCGCCCGTCTGGCCCTCCTGGCCGGCGACGCCCTGGTCGGCCGTCTGGACGGCCCCGCCGAGATCACCAGCGGCGCGGGCGACCTGCGCGTCAGCGAGGCCACGGGTGGCACCGTCACCCTGCGCACCGGACACGGCGAGATCTCCGTCGGGGCCGCCGCCGGCGTCTCGGCCTCGCTGGACGCCTCCACGTCCTACGGCCGGATCCGCAACTCGCTCAGGAACGGCGAGGGTGCCGCCGCCCGGCTCGACATCAGCGCCACCACCGGCTACGGCGACATCACCGCCCGCAGCCTCTGACCCCCTGACTGCCACCCGTGACCTTCGAAGGAGCGACTCTCATGACCGACCCGGCCATCGCGGCGAACGGGCTGCGCAAGTCCTACGGCGACAAGACCGTCCTCGACGGCATCGATCTGCGTATCCCGGCCGGGTCCGTGTTCGCCCTGCTGGGGCAGAACGGTGCCGGCAAGACCACCGCCGT
>NZ_JBSFCF010000055.1:0-48294 GCF_053593335.1 Streptomyces sp. NPDC002324 | reverse complement strand
GCAGCGGCAGTGGTTCGCAGGAGGTGACCAGTTCCCGCAGGGGGTGACGGGTCAGGACCTCGTTCACCTCCGGCGCCAACGCCGCCGCCAGCCGGTCGGCGACCGGGAGGGTGTCGTCGCGGAGCTTCCGCACGGCGTTGAGCAGGGTCGCGTGCAGGTCCGCCTCGGGCACCCCGGCGGCGGCGCGCGCGTACAGCTCGGCGCCCTCCTCCAGGACGAGTCCGGTGTCGATGCCGGCCGGGACCTTGATGCGGGCGGTGTGACGCCAGGTGGCGATCGGGTCGCTCCAGGCCTCGACGCGGTACGTCCACCGGCCTTCGGCGGTCGGGGTGACGCAGGCGCCCCAGCGGTCGGTGCCGGGGGTGAGTTCACGCATCGGGGTCCACGGGGCAGGGCGGCCCTCCGGATCCTTGAGCACCACGTTGGCGGCGACCACGCCGTGCCCCTCCCGGAAGAGCGTCGCGGTGACCTCGAAGGTCTCGCCGACGACTGCCTTCGCGGGACGCCTGCCGCACTCGACGAGCGGGCGGACGTCCCTGACGGGGACGCGGCCGACGGCCGGGGCCGGGATCGGACTCATGGGTCTCACCTCCGCCGTGCTCGGGAATCGGCGCTCGGCCGAACGGGTACTGAACGGGTCCTACCGCCCTGCCGTGAAACGCTGCCCGGACGGCGGACCGCGTCGGGCGGAACGGGTCTTGCCGGGCTGGTCCTTGCGGGTCTTGCCGGGCTGGTCCTGGTGGGGACGGCCGGTCTGCTCCTGGAGATAGGCGGGCAGGCTCGTCTGGAGGTAGCGCTCGGCGGCCGTCACGGCCTCCCGGGCGCAGCGCTTGCCCATCAGCACGCACAGCGTGTAGCCCGAGTCCTCGAAATTGTCCCGGGCCGCGCGGTCGGTCGGGGACGCGAGCATCGCGCGTTCCCAGGTGCGGTAGCGCCGCAGATGTCTGGCCACCTCGTTCTTGGCGGGCAGCAGCATGTGCTGATCCCTCCCGGCACTCTCGGCGGAGCACGCTTCCCGGGGGAGGTCGTGCATGGAGGGGCACCGGCGCCTGACCGAGCCGATGCCTTCACTCATGGTGCACAGGTAACGACCGGCCGTCTTGTTGGTTCTTCAACTACCCCAGGAGTCGCTCGTGTTGCACGAATGGCGTAGCACTCCCACTCTGGAGCTGACTCAGAAGTGATCGGTGCTCACGCCTCGTGCTCATGGGGCCGGAGCTTCGCCGGTGAGGAGCCAACGACGATGAAGACCGCAGTGCCTCGCTACTACCACCTCGACGTGGAGGTCAGTCCGGAACGGGTCGGCCAGGTCAGACGCATCCTGGCCGCCCACCTCCGGTTCTGGGACCTGGAGCCCCTCGCAGAAACCGTCTGCCACAATGCCGAACTGCTGCTGCGCGCCATCGAGGAACACGCGGCGGACAAGAACACCTCGGTCGAGATGTGGTGGAACGGCCAGCATCTGATCGCGGCGGTGGGCGCGAACGACCGGGAGATGCGCCCGGACCGGGAGTTGCGCCCCTGCCTGACCCGTATCGCCGCGCTCAGCGACGGCTGGGGCTGCTGCTCGACGGCCACCGGCAGCACGGTCATCTGGTTCACCCAGCGGGCGCCGGTCGACCAGAGCGTGCCCCTGGTGCCGACCGTGCCCGAGCCGGCCCTGCGCGAGGTGCTCCAGGTGCCCCGCGCGACACACATGGCCCTGCTCGCCGGCGTGCCCGTCGGCGAGGCGCCGGACGCGTGCGAGGCCGCGCGGTGACCGTCCGACCGGACCGGAAAGGGGTGCCCGTGTGGAGCGGGCACCCCTACCCGTTGGGTGCCTCCTTCGACGGCACCGGCACCAACTTCGCGCTCTTCAGCGAGGTCGCCGAACGCGTCGACCTGGTCCTCGTGGACGACGGCGGCGCCCACCGCCGAGTGCCGCTCACCGAGGTCGACGGATTCGTCTGGCACGGCCACCTCCCCGGCGTCGGACCCGGGCAGCGCTACGGCTACCGGGTGCACGGCCCCTGGGACCCCGCCGCCGGCCACCGCTGCGACCCGGCGAAGCTCCTGCTGGACCCGTACACCAGGGCCGTGGACGGGCAGACGGACAACCACCCCTCCCTGTACGAGCCCGGTGCCGACAGCGCCGGGCACACCATGCTCGGCGTGGTCACCGACCCGTACTTCGACTGGGGGGACGACCGGCCGCCCCGTCGGGCCTACGCCGACACCGTCATCTACGAGGCCCACGTCCGCGGCCTCACCCGCACCCACCCGGACGTCCCCGCCGAACTGCGCGGCACCTACGCCGGGTTGGCCCACCCCGCCGTCGTCGAGCACCTCACCTCGCTGGGGGTGACCGCGATCGAGCTGATGCCGGTGCACCAGTTCGCCCAGGACGGCGTCCTCCAGGACCGGGGCCTCAGCAACTACTGGGGCTACAACACCATCGGCTTCTTCGCGCCCCACAACGCCTACGCCGCCCACGGCACCCGGGGCCAGCAGGTCACCGAGTTCAAGTCGATGGTCAAGGCGCTGCACGCGGCCGGCCTCGAAGTCATCCTCGACGTCGTCTACAACCACACCGCCGAGGGCAACGAGAAGGGCCCCACCCTCTCCTTCCGGGGCCTGGACAACTCCTCGTACTACCGGCTGGTGGACGGCGACTGGGGCCACTACTACGACACCACGGGCACCGGCAACAGTCTGCTGATGCGGCACCCCTACGTCCTCCAGCTGATCATGGACTCGCTGCGGTACTGGGTCACCGAGATGCATGTCGACGGTTTCCGCTTCGACCTCGCGGCCACGCTGGCCAGACAGTTCCACGAGGTCGACCGCCTCTCCGCGTTCTTCGACCTGATCCAGCAGGACCCCGTGATCAGCCGCGTCAAGCTCATCGCCGAGCCGTGGGACGTGGGCGAGGGCGGCTACCAGGTCGGCAACTTCCCGCCCCTGTGGTCGGAGTGGAACGGCAAGTACCGCGACGCCGTACGGGACTTCTGGCGTGGACGCCCGCACACGCTCGGCGAGTTCGCCTCCCGCCTCACCGGCTCCGCCGACCTGTACGAGCGCAGCCGGCGCCGTCCGCGCGCCAGCGTCAACTTCGTCACCGCGCACGACGGTTTCACCCTGCGCGACCTGGTCTCGTACAACGACAAGCACAACGAGGCCAACGGAGAGGGCGGCCGGGACGGCGAGAGTGTCAACCGGTCCTGGAACTGCGGTGCCGAGGGCCCCACCAAGGATCCGCGCGTCCGTGCGCTCCGCGCCCGCCAGCAGCGCAACCTCCTGGCCACGCTGCTGCTCTCGCAGGGCATCCCGATGATCGGTCACGGGGACGAGTCGGGCCGCACCCAGCGCGGCAACAACAACGCCTACTGCCAGGACAACGAGGTCTCGTGGGTCGACTGGCGGCCCGACCCCGAACGCCGCGCGCTGCTCGCCTTCACCCGCGACCTCATCGCCCTGCGGGCCGCCCACCCCGTGCTGCGCCGCCGCCGCTTCTTCCGCGGCGACACACCGACCCGCCCGGGCCGGCCGCTGCCCGACCTGGTGTGGCTGCTGCCGGACGCCACCGAGATGACCGACGCCGACTGGGACCGCTCCGACGCGCACGCCGTGGCCGTCTTCCTCAACGGCGATGCCATCGCCGAACCCGACCCCCACGGCGGCCCGGTCGTCGACGACTCCTTCCTGCTGCTGTTCAACAGCCACTGGGAGCCGCAGGACTTCCGCCTGCCCGGCACCGCGTACGGCGAGGTGTGGGTGGGCCTCGTGGACACGGCCGCGGAGCCGGACGGCGTCCCCGACGAGTCCGAGCACAAGGCGGGTGCGGAGATCACCGTCGAGGCCCGGAGCCTGGTGCTGCTGTCAAGGCCCCCGCGGGGCGGCTGACCCGTGCCGGGACGCGGCGGCGGTCAGCGCCTGATGCGTGACGTGATCGTGAACTGGGCGCCGTCCGGGTCACGGAGCACCGCCTCGTCCGCGTCGTGCGTCAGGATCGTGCCGCCGTGGTGCTGGGCGGCCTCGACACGGGCCGCCACGTCGGAGACGGAGAAGTGCACCTGCCAGTGCGGGCGGATCGTGGGGTCCGGAGCGGCCTCCAGCGCGCCGGAGGTGATCCGGGCCACGGCCTCGCCCTCGCTGCGCAGGACGACCTCGTTCCCCTCGTAGTGGACCTCGCAGCAGCCGGGCTTCTCGGTGGCCCACTCCAGGACCTCGCCGTAGAAGATCGCGGCGTCGAAGGCGTCGCGGGTGTGGAGCCGGATGAAGGCCGGGGCCGCCTTGCGCCAGGTCTCCCAGTCGGTGAACAGCGCGCCCTCCCAGATCCCGAAGGACGCACCGTGCCGGTCCGCCAGCAGGGCCGCCCGGCCGGGCGGGAAGGACAGGGGGCCGACCGCGACCGTGCCGCCGCGCTCCCGGGCCCGGGATGCCGCCGCGTCCGCGTCGGACACGGCGAAGTAGGGGGTCCAGGCCACCGCCATCTGCCACAGGGACGCCACCCCGGCGATCCCGGCGACCGGCACACCGTCCGCGAGCGCGATCCGGAAGTGGTCGCCGAGCTTGGCCGTACGCCATCGCCAGCCCAGCACGGCCGCGTAGAAGTTCTCCGTGGCCGGCAGGTCCCGGCTGGTGAGGGTGACCCAGCAGGGGGCCCCGAAGACGGAATGGCTGGAGACGACGTTCTCCGCGCCCCCGAAGTCACTGTCGTTGTTCATGGCAGTCGCGTCCTGGTCTCGTCCGCCGGCACACCCCGGCCGCACTCCAGTGTCCAACCGGATCCGGGGCCGGTGCGCGTCGAGTACCCCCGTGTCGGTGTTCCGATCCCGGTGGGGACGCGATCTTCGGACGACCGTTCGGGTGGTGACCGGGGGTTTCGTGTGGTCACCGCGGGCCCTCGCGCGTGCGCCGTGCGCCGGATGCGGGGAAGATTCCACCTATGGCCGACATAAGGGAAGATTCAGCGCCCGGGCCGGTCGCCGCCGGCTCCTCAGCGCCCCACCAGAGCATGGCTCTCGCGGCGATGCTGTTCGCCGTCTCGATGACCTTCATCGACCAGACCATCGTGGCGATCGCCGCCCCGAGCATCGTGGACGAACTCGATCTCTCCTCGTCGGGCATGCAGTGGGTGGTCAACGCCTATCTGCTCGCCCTGGCCGCGTTCTTCGCGCTCGGCGGACGGCTCGCCGACATCGTCGGACACCGCCGGATGATGGTGATCGGCACCCTCGTCTTCGTGATCTCCTCGGTGCTCTGCGGCTGTGTCCCCGACGACAGCTTCGCGCTGGGCTGGCTGATCGCGTTCCGTGCCACGCAGGGGCTGGGCGCCGCGCTGATGTTCCCCGCCGCGCTCGCCGTCGTCGTCGCCGTATTCCCGGTGGACAAGCGCGGCAGGGCCCTGGCCCTGTTCTTCGGTCTGTCCGGCGCCCTCACCGCGCTCGGACCGCTCCTCGGCGGCTGGCTCACCGACTGGACCTGGCGGGCGATCTTCTGGGTCAACGTGCCCGTCGCGCTCGTCGCCCTCGTCCTGACCGCGCTCGCCCACATCCCCCACCGGGCCCGCCGAGAACGCCTCGACCTGCCCGGCGCCGTGCTGGTCGCCGTCGGCATGGGCCTGAGCGTGTTCGGTCTGCAACAGGCCTCGTCCTGGGGCTGGAGCAGCGCCGCCACCTGGGCCTGCATCGTCGGCGGGCTCGCCGTCCTCGTGCTGTTCTGCGCCTACGAACTCCGCGTCGACGAACCGCTCATCAAGCTCCACGTCTTCCGTGACAAGGCGTTCAGCGTCGACGCGGCCGTCCTGTTCTTCGCGATGCTCGCCTTCGTCCCTGTGTTCTTCTTCGCCTCGGTGTACGCCCAGGTCTCGCTCAGCGCCTCGCCCACCCAGGCCGCGCTGTTCCTGCTGTACTTCTTCGTCGGCTTCGGGCTCGCCTCCCAGTGGGGCGGTCACATCCTCGACCGGCGGGGCGCGCGGCCCGCGATGAAACTGGGCACGGCCCTCGGCGCGGTCGGCTTCGCCCTGTGGGCGAACAAGCTGACGGATCTGTCGATGCACAACCAGTGGCCCTACGCCGCCCTCGCCGGCGCCGGGATCGGCCTCCTGCTCGCGCCCGCCTCGACCGACGCCGTCAACCGCTCCCTCAACGCCTCCTACGGCGAGGTCACCGGCATCACCCAGACCGTGCGCAACTACGCGGCGGCCGTGGGCCTCGCCGTGTTCGGCACGATCCTGACGCACATCACCACCGACAACGTCGTCGGGACGCTGACCTCCAGAGGCGTGCCGGACGACACGGCGCGGGCCGCCGCCCGCGACATCGCCGAGGCGGTCACCGGCAACCCGGACAGCCAGGCGCCGAGCGGCGAGGGTGTCGTCGCCAGGGCGATGCGCGACTCGATGGACGCCATCCGCATCGACTTCGCCGAGGCCAATCAGTGGGTGTTCTACGGGATGGCCATCGCGCTCGGCATCGGGTTCCTGTGCGCGCTGCGGCACCCCGGGACGCGGGTCACCGAAGAGGCGTCCGAGCCCCGACGAGCGCCCGCGAAGCACTGACGTCCGCCGTGCCTCAGGTCGACTCCCGCCGCACCAGCTCCGTCGGGAGGATCACCGCCGCCGGATCCTCGCCGCCGATCTGGGCCAGCAGCACCCGCACCATCTCGTTGCTGATGCGGTCGTAGGGCTGGCGGATGGTGGTGAGGGCGGGGACGGCCTCCGTCGCCGCCGCCGAGTCGTCGAAACCGCCCACGGCCACGTCCTCGGGGACCCGGCGGCCCGCCCGGCGCAGCGCCGCCAGGGCGCCCTGTGCCATCAGGTCGGAGGCCACGAACACGGCGTCCATGTCGGGTGCCCGGGCCAGCAGCCGTTCGGTGCCCGCCTCGCCGCTGGACCTGCTGTAGTCGCCGGAGACGATGAGCCGCTCGTCGATCTCGATACCCGCCTCCCCGAGGACCTCCTTGTACCCGGCGAGCCGGTCGACGCCGCCCGGGGTGTCCAGCGGCCCGGTCACGACGCCGACGCGGCGGCGGCCCAGCGACAGCAGATGGCGCACCATGTCACGGGCGCCGTCCCGGTCGTCGGCGGCCACGTAACTCACCTTGGAGCCGGGCGCCATGGGCTTGCCGCACTGGACCAGGGGAATCCCCGCCTCGCGCAGTTCCCGGGCGACCGGGTTCCCGGAGTGGCTGGACACCAGCAGCACCCCGTCGACGTGGCCGGCCGTGATGTACCGCGTGATCCGGCGCCGCTCGTCCTCCGTGCCGGCGACCATCAGCAGCAGGGGGATGTCGTGCGCGGCCAGCGCCTGGGTGCAACCGCGCAGCAGCACATTGAAGTTGGGGTCCTCGAACAGCTTCTCCTGCGGTTCCGTGAGCAGGAAGCCGATCGAGTCGGAGCGGCCCGTGATCAGCGAGCGGGCGTGCCGGTTGACGACGTAACCCGTCTTCCGGATCGCGGCGTCGACCGCTTCGGCGGCCGCCGGGCTGACGTAGTGACCACCGTTGAGCACACGCGAGACCGTCCCCCGGGAGACTCCCGCCTCGCGCGCCACATCGTGAATGGTCGGCGCCCTGCGCCTGCCCCCGGTGTTGCTCATGGTCATGACTTTACGGCTCCGGAGAGCAGATCGAGGCTCCAGAAGCGCTGGATGACCAGGAAGAGCGCGATCAGCGGGATCACCGCGAGCAGGGCACCCGTGATCACCAGGGTGTAGAGCGCCGGAGTGTTCGCGCCCTGTTCGAGGAGCGTGAACAGACCGAGCGTGATCGGGAACTTCTCGTCGTCGCTGAGCATGATGTACGGCAGCAGGAAGTTGTTCCACACGGCCACGAACTGGAACAGGAAGACCGTCACCAGACCCGGCACCATCATCGGCAGCGCGATCCGGGTGAAGATCCGCCACTCGCCCGCCCCGTCCATCCGGCCCGCCTCGACCACGTCGGAGGGGACGGCCGCGGCGGCGTAGATCCGGGACAGGTACACGCCGTAGGGGGAGAGGACCAGCGGCAGCAGCACCGACCAGTAGCTGTCGGCGAGGTCCGCCTTCGCCATCAGCAGGTACTGCGGGATCGCGAGGATCACCGGCGGCATCAGCACGCCCGCCATCAGCACGTTGAAGACGGTCTCGCGGCCCTTGAAGCGGTAGATCGCCAGCGCGTACCCGGTGATCGCGGAGACGGCCGTCGACAGCAGGGCGCCGAGGCCGGCGTAGAGGGCGGAGTTGCCCATCCACTGCCAGTAGATGCCGTCGCGGTAGGCGTTCAGGTCGGACAGGTTGTCGGCGAAGCCGCTGCCCGGCAGGAACGTGAACGTGGAGAACAGTTCGCTGCCCGACTTGGTGGCCGCGATCAGCACCCAGGCCACGGGCAGCAGGCAGTAGATCGCGCCCAGCAGCAGGGTGAGCGTCGGGACGAGGGCGATCCGGCGGCGCAGCGGCGGGCCCTGGGCGGTGCCGGGCGCGGCACCCGCCGCCGGGGCGGTCTTGGTGACGGCAAGAGAACTCATCGTGCTGCCTCCTGCTTGTTCCGGGAGTTCGCGGCCCTCAGGAACCCGAAGGAGAGGACCAGGGTGGCCACCGCGATGATCACCGCGCCGGCCGCGGCCGAGTGGAGGTCGCCCTCGCCGAACGCGTCCCGGTACACCTTCATCAGCGGACTCCACGTCGTGGAGACGGAGTTGGTGAGGGGCTTGAGGGTGGTCGGCTCGCTGAACACCTGGAGCGTGGCGATGATGGAGAAGAAGAAGGTCAGCACCAGCGAGGGCGCCACCATCGGGATCTTGATCCGCAGAGCGATCTGCAGCGGTGTCGCGCCGTCGAGCTTCGCGGCCTCGTACACCTCGGCGGGGATCGCCCGCAGTGAGGTGTAGATGACGATCATGTTGAAGCCGGTACCGCCCCAGATCGCGATGTTCGACAGCGCCGCGTACAGGCCGCCGCCGTCCAGGAGGTCCGGCTGCGGGAGCCCCAGCCGCTCCAGCACGAAGTAGAAGGGGCTGACGTCCGGGAGGTAGAGGAAGCCCCAGAGCAGGGCCGCCACGACGCCCGGGACGGCGTAGGGGAGGAAGATCGCCAGCCGGGTGAAGGGGGCGAGGCGCACCTTGTCGCTGTCGAGCATCAGGGCGAAGACCAGCGCCAGGCCGAGCATGACGGGGACCACGATCGCGCCGTAGCCGAGGACGCGCAGGGTGCCGTCGAGCAGCTCGGAGTCGGTCAGCGCGTCGGTGTAGTTCTCCAGGCCCGCCCACACCTCGCTGCGCGCTCCCGCGCCGAGGCCCAGGCCCTTGACCTGCACCTTGTGCAGGCTGAGCCAGACCGCGTAGCCGATCGGGAGCGCGAAGAAGAGAGCGAAGAGGAGCGTGGCGGGAAGGAGGAAGACATAGGGGGCGCCGCGCGCCGGTCTGCGGGTGGTGGGGGGAGACGGGTGGGCGTACGGGGCCCCCTCGACCCCGTACGACCTTCGGCGTTCCGTCGTCACCGAGCGACCTCGAAGCCCTGCTTCTTCATGTCGGCGACCGTGTCGTCCTGCATCTTCTTCAGGGCGGTGCCGAAGTCCGACTTGTTCTTGGCGGCGGCGCCGAACGCGTCCTTGAACGTGGTGTAGGCGACGTTCACGTTCGGCCCCCACGCGGAGGGCGCGGTGGTCTTCGCGATCTCGGAGGCCGTCGTGTAGAAGTCGGCCTGCTGGGAGAAGAAGGCCGGCGGCTCGGCGAACGCGTCGCTGGTCTGCGCGGTGGTGGCGGCCGGGTAGATGCCGCCCTCCTTCGCCAGCGCGGTCAGCGCCTCGGGGTCGGTGTTCAGCCAGGTGGCGAACTTGGCGGCGGCGCCCTGGTGGTCGGAGTCGGTGGTGACGGCGGTCGAGGAGCCGCCCCAGCTGCCGGTCACGTTCTCGGACGAGGACCACTGCGGCAGCGGCGCCACCTTCCACTTGCCCTTGGTGTCGGGCGCCGCGGTGGTCAGGGTGCCCGGCGCCCACACGGCGCTGACCCAGGCGATCTGCTTGCCGGTGTTGAGCGCCTTGTTCCAGGCCGGGGTGTACATCGGCTGGTTGTCGACGGCGCCCTCCTCGACGAGGCCGCCCCAGAAGTCGGCGACCCGCCGCGTCGCCGTGTCGTCGATGGCGACCTTCCACTTCTGGCCCTCGGTGGTCCACCACCGCGCGCCCGCCTGCTGGGCGAGACCGGCGAAGAGGCCGGAGTCGCTCGCGGAGAAGGTGGTCAGATCGACGTCCGGGTCCGCCTTCTTCAGCTTCCGCGCGGTCTCGGCGAACTCGTCCCAGGTCTTGGGGACTTCGAGCCGGTACTTCTTGAACAGGTCCTCGCGGTAGTAGAACATCATCGGCCCGATGTCCTGCGGGATCGCGTAGACGGCGTCCGAGCCCAGCGTCGTCTGCTGCCACACACCGTCGGCGAACTTGCCCTTGGCGTCCTGCGCCTCGTCCGCTATGTCGGCCACCGCGTCATTGCTGACCAGCGTCGGCAGCGCCTGGTACTCGGCCTGCACCAGGTCGGGACCCTTGCCCGCCTTGTGCGCGGTGAGGATCTTGGTGACCAGGGTGTCACCGGAGGCCTGCTTCTTCGCCGTGACGGTGATCTGCTGCTCCTTGCCGGGACCCTTGTTCCACAGGTCGACGACCTTGTCCATGCCCGGCGTCCAGGTCCAGTACGTCAGCTTCGCCGGCCCCGACCGGGCCTCACTGTCGTCGTCGGACCCGCCACAGGCGGCAAGTGCGGTGGCGCCGAGCGTGACGGCGACGGCAGTGGCCACAAAGCGCCGGTGCTTCGTGATGTTGGGCATGGATCGTTCTCCCCTGACCTGGGTCCTCGCCCACTGCGAAGACCGTGTCATGCTTCTGTGAGCGTTCACAGTAGAGAAACATCTCGGACACTTGTCAATGGTTGTTGCTGTGCGGTTATGTTGGGCTCGCACCGCCGCCGCTGTGTGTGCACGTTCCCAGATGATCGACCCAACGGGAGAGATCCATGCCGGAGACCACCCCCACTGGCCTCACCAGGCTCGCCTTCGGTGGGGACTACAACCCCGAGCAGTGGCCGGAAGACGTCTGGCACGAGGACGTCCGGCTGATGCGCGAGGCCGGCGTCACGATGGTGAGTGTCGGGATCTTCTCCTGGGCCCTGCTGGAGACCGAACCGGGGGTTTACGACTTCGCCTGGCTCGACCGTCTGCTCGACCTCCTCCACGACAACGGCATCCGCGTCGACCTCGGCACCCCCACCGTCGTCCCGCCCGTCTGGTTCTACCGCGAGCACCCCGAGGCGCTGCCCGTGGCCGCCGACGGCACCTGTTACGAGTTCGGCTCCCGGGGCGCCATCTGCCACAGCAACGCCGACTACCGCGCCGCCGCCGCGACCATCACCACGAAGCTCGCCGAGCGCTACGCCGACCACCCGGGGCTCGCCCTGTGGCACGTGCACAACGAGTACGGCGTCCCCGTCTCCGCCTGCTACTGCGACTCCTGCGCCGCGCACTTCCGCCGCTGGCTGGAGCGCGTGTACGGCGACGTCGAGGCCGTCAACGAGGCCTGGGGCACGGCCTTCTGGGGCCAGCACTACACCGACTTCGCGCAGATCAACCCGCCACGCGTGACCCCCACGGTGGGCAACCCGGGCCAGGCCCTCGACTACAAGCGGTTCGCCGACGAGACCATCCGCGAGAACTTCGTGACCGAGCGGGACATCCTGCACCGCCTGGCTCCGGGCATCCCGGTCACCACCAACTTCATGACCGCGCTCAGCCAGTGCGACTCCCTCGACTACTGGGCCTGGGGCCGCGAGGTCGACCTCGTCACCAACGACCACTACCTGATCACCGACGGCCGCCGCACCCATGTCAACCTGGCCATGGCCGCCGACCTCACCCGCTCGGTCGGCGACGGCGCCCCCTGGCTGCTCCTGGAGCACTCCACCTCGGGTGTCAACTGGCAGGCCCGCAACCCCGCCAAGGCCCCCGGCCAGATGGCCCGCAACTCCCTCGCCCATGTGGCGCGCGGCTCCGACGGCGCGATGTTCTTCCAGTGGCGGCAGTCCCGGCGCGGCGCCGAGAAGTTCCACTCGGCGATGCTGCCGCAGGCCGGCACCGAGTCGCGGGTCTGGCGCGAGGTCGTCGAACTGGGCGCCTCCCTGGACTCCCTCAGCCAGGTCCGTGGCAGCAGGACCGTCGCCGACGTGGCCGTCGTGTGGGACTGGCACTCCTGGTGGGCGCAGAACCTCGCCTGGCGTCCCAGCGAGGACCACGAGGCCCGCGAACGCGCCGACGCGTTCTACGAGACCCTCTACGACCGCCACCTCACGGTGGACTTCGCCCACCCGGAAGCCGACTTGTCGGCCTATCGTCTTGTCGTCGTTCCCGCGCTGTACCTGATGACCGAAGCGGCCGGGAACAACCTCAAGGCGTACGTCGAGAACGGCGGCACCCTCGTCGTCTCCTACTTCTCGGGCATCGTCGACGAGCACGACGCCGTCCACGAGGGCCCGTACCCCGGCGCCCTGCGGGACGTGCTCGGCCTGACCGTCGAGGAGTTCTCGCCGCTGCTGGGCGGGGAGAGCGTCCGCATCACCGGCCCCGACGGCTCCGAACTCACCGGCGACGTGTGGACGGAGTTCGTGGTGCCGCAGGGCGCCGAACCCGTATGGACGTACGCCGACGGCCTCACCGCCGGGCGGCCCGCCGTCACCAGGCACCGGCTCGGCGAGGGCTCCGCCTGGTACGTGTCCACCCGCCTCGACGCGCACGGCCTGGACGCGCTGCTCGGCTGGGCCGCCGACGACGCCGGCCTCGCGCCCCGCGGCGACCTGCCGCGCGACGTCGAAGTGGTGCGTCGCGCGGGGGAGTCCGGCGACTTCCTCTTCGCGATCAACCACACCACGGCCGACACGAAGGTGCCGCTCGACACCGACGGCACCGAACTCCTCACCGGCGAACGCGCGGCGGGCCATCTCGCCGTCCCCGCCGGTGGCGTCAGGGTCGTACGCCTCGACGCCTGACCACCCCCGAACACCGGTCGGATCTCTGGGGACTTCCGGCCGGTACCGGCGGCGCCGCGCCCACGGCCTTCGGGTGCGGCGCCGCCTCAGCACCGCGCAACCAGGTCCCCACCTTCGTCGAAGGGACGACGATGTTCCACGCGAGACGCGCCCTCAGGGCCCTGCTCATACCGCTGTTCGCAGGTCTGGCGCTGACCACCCTGCCCGCCGGCCCGGCAGCCGCGGCCTCCACCCTCACCAACGGGGGCTTCGAGTCCGGCGGCACCGGAACCGCGACGCCGGCCGGCTGGTCGACGTACTCGGCGGCCGGGCAGAACTCCGCCTCCTTCACCGAGTCCGGTGGCCACGGCGGCAGTTACCGCCTCAGCCACTGGTCGGCCTCGGCCTACAAGGTGGAGACCTACCAGTACCTGTCCGGCCTGACCAACGGCACCTACAAGCTCACCGCGTGGGTGCGTTCCGGCGGCGGCCAGAACTCCGCGTACCTCGCGCTCAAGAACTGCGGCAGCGCCGAGCAGCGCACCGACATCCCGGTCTCCGCCGGCGGCTGGATCCGGATCGTCACCTCCGTCGCGGTGACGAACAACCAGTGCACCATCAGCGTCAACTCCGACGCCAACGCCGGCAATTGGCTCAACGTCGACGACCTGACCTTCGCGCCCGGATCGACCGGCCTGGCCATCAAGGGATCGGACGTGTCCTCCCTCGTCAAGAGCGAGGCCAAGGGAGGCGTCTACAGGAACGGCTCCGGGGCCACCGGCGACGCGCTCGCCATCCTGAAGAACGCCGGGCAGAACTACGCCCGCGTCAAGGTCTGGGTGAACCCGGCCGACGGCTACAACAACAAGGCGCGCGTGCTGGCCGCCGCCAAGCGCGTCAAGGCGCAGGGCATGAAGCTGCTGGTCGACTTCCACTACTCGGACACCTGGGCCGACCCCGGCGCCCAGACCGTGCCGTCCGCGTGGACCGGGCACAGCTACAGCCAGTTGCGGACGGACGTCTACAACCACACCCACGACGTGCTCAACGCCCTCAAGTCCCAGGGCACCACCGCCGACATGGTCCAGGTCGGCAACGAGATCAACGGCGGCATGCTCTGGTCCGCCGGCTCCACCTCCAACTGGTCACAGCTCGCCGGACTGCTCAACTCCGGCTACGACGCGGTCAAGGCCGTCAACTCCACCACCCAGGTGGCGCTGCACCTCGCCAAGGGCGGCGACCTGTCGGGCACCCGCTGGTGGTTCGACAACGCCGTCTCGGGCGGTGTGAAGTTCGACGTCATCGGCCTGTCGTACTACGGGTACTGGCACGGCACGCTGGCGGACTTCCAGACCACGCTGGACGACGCGGCCTCCCGGTACGGCAAGCCGGTGTTCCTCGCCGAGACGGCCTACCCGTTCCGGCTGGACAGCGAGGACGCCCACGAGAACATCATCGACCTGTCCGGCGAACTGGTCTCCGGCTACCCGGCCACGACCGCCGGCCAGACCCGGTGGATGAAGGACGTCGCGAGCATCGTCGAGGCCGTCCCCAACGGCCGTGGCCTCGGCATCTTCTACTGGGAGTCGACGTGGACCGCCGTCGCGGGCAACGGCTGGGACCCGACGGACGCCGCCTCCGGGAACGGATGGGAGAACCAGGCGCTGTTCGGCTATGACGACAGGGCGCTTCCGGCGATGGCCTGGTTCGGTCACCGGTAGTGGTCCGCCGCTGAGTCAGGGCCGCACGCCTCGGCGTGCGGCCCTTCGGCCGTTCAGTCGCCGGCCGTGCCCAGGAAGCCGTGGAGCGAGGCGGTCATGGCGGCGACGAAGGCGTCCCGGACCGGCTCGGGCACACGGTCCAGGGAGAGGTAGGGGTTGAGGTCCTCCAGCTCCACCAGGAGGAGGTCGCCGTCCCGGGTACGGCACGCGTCCACCCGCTGGATGCCGTGGTCGAGGGTGTTCCAGTCGACGAAGCGCCGGGCGAAGGCGAGATCGGCCGCCGAGGCCTCGTAGGGTTCCAGGACCCAGCGGCGGTCGGGGTCCGGCGCGTACAGGGCGTACTGGAAGGTGTCGTCGACGTAGTAGAAGGACACCTCGTAGCGGAAGTCGACGCGTGGCTGCACCAGGTCGTCGCCCCAGGTCAGGCCCGCCAGTTCGGCACCGGTCACGAAGCGCAGACCGATCGAGTCCGCGCCCGCCCTCGGCTTGACGGCGTACCTGTCGGACGCGGGCAGCCGCCCCCGGTTCTCGGCCCTGTCGACGGTCGGGATGACCGGGTACCCGGCCTCGGTCAGGTCCAGCAGGTACTGCTTGCCGACCATGTCGGCGCGGCCGGTCAGCGGGTTGTAGACGGGGGTGCCCAGTGCCGTCGCCCGCGCGCGGAAGGCGTCGTACGCCTCCTGGTGGTGCAGGACGGGCCCGCTGTTGCGGACCACGACCGCGTCGAAGCCGTCCAGCAGGGCCGCGGCGTCCAGGGGGTGGCACAGGGCGAGGTCGAAGTCCGCGCGCAGCCGGGAGGTGAGGAAGACGTCCTCGTCGCAGTAGCGCCGCCCGCGGGCCGGATAGGCGAGGTCGGTGACGTACAGCAGGCGGGGGCGGGCGGGCACGGCACTCTCCCTGGTCGGTGACGGCCAACTTAACCCGAGGTCACCTGGGGCGGCCCGGCCGCCTGCCAGGATGGACCGGCGGGGCAGCGGGCGGACACCAGGAGGCGGACATGACGGGCGTGGCGGGCGGCACGGACTCACGGGGCGCCGGACTCCGGGCGACGGCGTATGTCGGGATCGGCGGGCGCGGACCCGAGGACGTGATCGTCGACGAGCGCGGACGGGTGCTGACCGGGGTGGAGGACGGACGCGTCCTGCGGGTGGACGGGCTCGCGGAACCGGGGCGGGCGCGGGTCGTGACGGTCGCCGAGACCGGTGGCCGGCCGCTCGGTCTCGAACTCCTCCCGGACGGCGACCTGTTGGTGTGTGACGCCGAGCGGGGGCTGCTGCGGGTCACCGCCGGCGACGGCACCGTCCGGGTGCTCGCCGACGAGGCGGGCGGCGAGCGGCTGCGGTTCTGCAGCAATGTCGTGGCGCTCTCCGACGGGACCGTGTACTTCACTGTCTCCAGCCGCCGCTACCCCCTTGACCAGTGGATCGGTGACATCGTCGAACACACCGGGACCGGGCGGCTGCTGCGCCTCGCGCCGGGCGAGAGGACTCCCGAAGTCGTCCTGGAGGGGCTCCAGTTCGCCAACGGCCTCGCGCCCTCCGCCGACGAGTCCTACCTGGTGGTCGCGCAGACGGGCGCCCGCCGGCTGACGCGCGTCCACCTCACCGGGGCGCGGGCGGGCACGAGCGAGCCGTTCGTCGAGGATCTGCCGGGTACCCCCGACAACATGTGGCGCGGGCCCGACGGGCTGATGTGGGTGGCGTTGGCGGGACCGCGCATCGGTGCTCTCGACCGTCTGCACCGCGCGGGCCCCGCCGTGCGGCGGGCCGCGAGCCGGGTCGCGGTGCGGGCGCCGTTCCGGCCGCTCGGGTTCGCCGGGGTCGTCGCGGTCGACGACCAGGGGCACGTCGTCCACACCCTCGTCGATCGCCGGTCCCGCTACCGCATGGTCACCGCCGCCTGCGTCGCCGACGGACGGCTGATCCTCGGGAGCCTGTGGGAGCGGGGCGTCGCGGTGTGCGAGCTGCCAGCGAAGGCGGCCTGAGGGCGACCGCAGGTCCACGGCCCGGGGGAGCGCCGACGCGGCCCGGGGGAGCGCCGACGCGGCCCGGGGGCCCGCGGCGCCGGCCGGGTGCGGGGCGAAGTTCGGCCGCGTTAGGCTGGTGACCGGCCGCGATCGCCCTCGCGGCGCGGCGGTGGGGCCCGCCGTACCCGAACCGCGGCACCGTGCCGCCAACGGTCCCTGCTTGCGACGGAGCGCGCCCGGCGGACGCCGGGCCCCGGCGAGTAGGAGAGACGCGCACCCATGGCGGTACCGCACCCCGACGGACCCGAAGCCCCCCGATCGCTCGCGCCGGACGGGGCCGAGCCCGCGCTGTCCCCCGACGCCCCCGTGGCCGATCCGCCCCGTCCCGCCCCCTGGCACGGGCAGGCACCCGTGGTCGCGGTCGTGGCGGCCGGCGGCGGCATCGGCGCGACGGCACGCTACGGCGCGTCCCTCCTGTGGCCCACGGGCCCGGCCGGCTTTCCCTGGACCACGTTCTGGGTGAACGTCGCCGGCTGCTTCGTGATCGGCCTGTTCATGATCGTGATCACGGAGGGGCGGCCCGTCCACCGTCTGGTCCGGCCGTTCTTCGGCACGGGAGTCCTCGGCGGCTTCACCACCTTCTCGACGTACGCCGTCGACATCCAGCGCCTGATGGAGGAGGGCCGTCCCGGCACCGCCCTCGCCTACCTCGCCGCGACCCTCCTCGCCGCCCTCGCGGCGGTTTGGCTCGCGGCTGCCACGGCCCGCCGCCTGCTGCGGACCGGACCCGCCGCGACCCGTGAGAAAGGTAAGAGGTCGTCGTGAACTGGGTGCTCGTCATCGTCGGCGGAATGATCGGCGCGCCCCTGCGCTATCTCACCGACCGTGCCGTGCAGGCGCGGCACGCCACGGCCTTCCCCTGGGGGACGTTCGCCGTCAATGTCGTCGGGTCGCTGGTCCTCGGCACCCTCACCGGCGCCGTAGCGGCCGGCGCCGCCGACTCCCACCTGCGGCTTCTGCTCGGCACCGGGCTGTGCGGGGCGCTCACCACGTACTCGACCTTCTCGTACGAGACCCTGCGGCTGGCCCAGGACGGCGCCCGTCCGCTCGCCGTCGCCAATGTGGTCGCGAGCGTGACGGCGGGCCTGGGCGCGGTCTTCGTGGGGCTGGCGGTGGCGCGGGCTCTCTGGGCCTGAGCGCGGCCCTTACCCGGCTGTAGTACGACTGCCTCGGCGCGATCACGGTCGCAGTGACCCCGTGCCCGGTCCCACCTGAGCCATGCCCCCGTCAGCCATGCCCCCGTCAGGCATGCCCTCGCCGAGCAGAACTGGACCCCATGAGCACCATCAGCGTCGGTCAGGCCGTCGTCCTCGGAGCGGTGGAGGGGGTGACGGAGTTCCTGCCGGTGTCCTCCACCGGGCATCTGAAGATCACCGAAGGGCTCATGGGGATCCAGGTCGACGACAAGGCCGTCGTCGGGTTCTCGGCGGTGATCCAGGTCGGCGCGATCGCGGCGGTGCTCGTCTACTTCCGGCGGGACATCGCGCGGATCGGTTCCGCCTGGTTCCGGGGGATCCGCCATGCGGGGGAGAGGCAGGACCGTGACTACCGGTTCGCGTGGTGGGTGATCGCGGCGACGATCCCGATCGTGCTCGTGGGGCTCGCCGCCCGGTCGCTCATCGAGGGGCCGCTCGCCTCGCTGTGGGTGGTGGCCGGTTCGCTGATCGTCGGCAGCGGTGTGATGTGGGTCGCGGAACAGGTGGGCAGGCGCCGGCGCGCGGAGGAGGACACCCGGTTCCGGGACGCGATGCTCGTCGGCGGTTCGCAGATCCTCGCTTTGCTCTTCCCCGGCTTCTCCCGCTCCGGCGCCACCATGTCCACCGCGCTGCTGCTCGACCTCGACCGGGTCGCGGCGACCCGGCTCTCCTTCTTCCTCGGCATACCGGCCCTGACCGGCGCGGGCCTCTACGAGCTGAAGGACGCCCTCGGCGCGGGGGTGGGCGCGGCTCCGCTGATCGCCGGAACCGTCGTCTCGTTCGCGGTCGCGTACGCCTCCGTCGCGTGGCTCCTGAAATTCGTGACCCGGCACTCCTTCAACGTGTTCGTCGCCTACCGGATCGTCGTCGGGGTGCTCCTCTTCGGGCTGCTCGGCGCGGGCGGGCTGAGCTGACCGGCTCGAAGATCGAATCCCTGACCTCTTGACAGCCCCCTTCCGTCACCCGCAGGATCACCCCCGTGAACCTGTCAGACAGCCAGACAGGTGGCTCGGCACCCCGGCGCGTCAGCGCCATGGAAGCGGTGCTCACCCACCTCCGCGACGCCATCGAGCGCGGCAAGTACGCCATCGGGGACAAGCTCCCCTCGGAGGCGGAGCTGTGCCGGCAGCTCGAAGTGAGCCGTCCGGTGCTCCGCGAGGCGCTCCGCGCGCTCCAGGTGATGGGCCTGACCCAGTCCCGCACCGGCAAGGGCACCTTCGTGATCGCGAACGCCGTCGAGGACCCCACCTTCGGTGACTTCACGGCCAGCGACCTGCTGGAGGTGCGCCGGCACGTGGAGATCCCGGTCGCCGGGTACGCGGCGGTGCGGCGCACCCCGGAGAACCTGGACCACCTGGCCCATCTGCTGGACCGGATGGAGCGGGAGACCGACACCACCGCCTGGGTCGCGATGGACTCCCTCTTCCACCTGGCCGTGGCCGAGGCCGCCCAGAACCCGGTGTTCCGCCGGGTGATCGAGGAGATCCGGGACGCGCTGGCCCGCCAGTCGGCCTTCCTCAACGAGCTGGGCGGCCGGCGCGAGCAGTCCAACCGCGAGCACCGGGCCATCGTCGAGGCGCTGATCGACGGTTCCGAACACGACGCGGTGGAGGCCATGTCCCACCACCTCGACCGCGTCGAGACCACCCTCACCGACATCGTGCGTCCCCCGCGCACGGAGAGTTCCACGGAAGGCGGACCCGAGGCGTGAGCGAGCAGTCCCTCGACAAAGACGTCGTACAGAGCAGGACGTCCCCGGCCCACGTCGACGCCGGAGACGCCGGCTACAGCAAGTCCCTGAAGTCCCGCCACGTCAACATGATCGCCATCGGCGGAGCGATCGGCACCGGCCTGTTCCTCGGCGCCGGCGGCCGTCTCGTCGACGCCGGCCCGTCCCTCTTCATCGCCTACGCGGTCTGCGGAGTCTTCGCCTTCCTCGTCGTCCGCGCCCTCGGCGAACTGGTCCTGTACCGGCCCTCCTCCGGCGCCTTCGTGTCCTACGCCCGGGAGTTCCTCGGCGAGAAGGGCGCGTACACGGCCGGCTGGATGTACTTCCTGAACTGGGCCACCACCGGTATCGCCGACATCACCGCGGTCGCCCTCTACACCCACTACTGGGGCATGTTCTCCGACATCCCCCAGTGGGTGATCGCGCTCGTCGCCCTCGGGGTCGTCCTCGCCGTGAACCTGATCTCGGTGAAGATGTTCGGCGAACTGGAGTTCTGGTTCGCGATCATCAAGGTCGGCGCACTCGTCACCTTCATGCTGATCGGCATCTTCCTGCTGGTGACCCAGCAGCCCGTCGACGGCCACACCCCCGGCCCGTCCCTGATCACCGACAACGGCGGCATCTTCCCCAACGGTCTGCTGCCCATGCTGCTGATCATCCAGGGTGTCGTCTTCGCCTACGCCTCCGTCGAACTGGTCGGCGTCGCGGCGGGCGAGACCGAGAACCCCGAGAAGATCATGCCGAAGGCGATCAACTCGATCATGTGGCGCGTCGGTCTGTTCTACGTCGGCTCCGTCCTGCTCCTCGCGATGCTGCTGCCCTGGTCCTCGTACAAGGCCGGCGAGAGCCCCTTCGTCACGGTGCTCTCCAACATCGGCGTCCCGGCGGCCGGCGGCATCATGAACCTGGTCGTGATGACCGCGGCCATGTCCTCGCTCAACTCGGGCCTGTACTCCACCGGCCGCATCCTGCGCTCCATGGCGATGGCGGGCTCCGCCCCGAAGTTCACCGGCGTGATGAGCCGCAACCAGGTCCCCTACGGCGGCATCCTGCTCACCAGCGGTATCTGCGTGCTCGGCGTCGGGCTGAACTTCGTGGTCCCCGCGGACGCGTTCGAGATCGTGCTCAACTTCGCCGCGATCGGCATCATCTGCACCTGGGGCATGATCATGATCTGTCACCTGGTGTTCTGGCAGAAGACCGAGAAGGGCGAGCTGACCCGGCCGAGCTACCGGCTGCCGGGCTCCCCGTGGACCGAACTGGTGACCCTGTTCTTCCTGGCCTCGGTCCTCGTCCTGATGTACGCGGACGGCGGCGCGGGCCGCACGACCGTGCTGTGCCTCCCCCTCATCGTGTTGGCGCTGATCGCGGGATGGTTCGGCGTGCGTCGCCGGGTCGCCCAGCAGTCGGCCGGAGTGAAGAAGTGATTCAGGCAGTGACGTACGACCCCACGACCACCGGCGCCGCGGCGATCCCTGCGTCTCCGGTGGCCGCGGCCCCCGCGATCCGGGAACCGCTCCACGCCCCCGTCGCCCACCTCGTACGCGGAGGTGTCATCGAGGGCATCCACTACGGCTCCGTCGTGGTGCTGGGCGCCGACGGGGAGGTGGAACTCCAACTCGGCGACATCGAGGCGGCGTTCTACCCCCGGTCGGCGCTCAAGCCGGTCCAGGCCGTGGCGATGCTGCGCGCCGGACTGCCGCTGGACGGCGCGCTGCTGTCCCTGACCGCGGCCAGCCACTCCGGCGAGGAACGCCACCTCGCCGGAGCCCGGCAGATCCTGGAGCTGGCCGGGGCGACCGAGGACGACCTGCGCAACGTCACCGACATGCCGTACGACCCGGCTGTGCGGGACGCGTGGATACGCGAGGGGAGGCAGCCCTCCCGGCTCGCGCAGAACTGCTCCGGCAAGCACGCGGCCATGCTGTACACCTGTCGGCTCAACGGCTGGTCCCTGGAGACCTACCTCGACCCGGCCCACCCGTTGCAGCAGGCCATCGCCGAGATCGTCGAGGATCTCACCGGGCAGGCCATCGCCCAGGTGACCGTCGACGGCTGCGGCGCCCCTCTCTTCTCCGTCTCCCTGCACGGCCTGGCCCGCGCCCTCGCCCGGATCACCACCGCCGCCGAGGGCACGCCCGAGCGGACGGTCGCCGACGCCATGCGCGCGCACCCCGAGATGGCGTCCGGGGCCGGACGCGACGTGGCCGAGCTGATGCGGGCCGTGCCCGGACTGCTCACCAAGGACGGTTTCGAGGGCGTCCAGGCCGCCGCTCTCCCGGACGGCCGGGCCGTCGCCGTGAAGATCGCCGACGGCGCGAACCGGGCGCGGGTGCCGGTGACGGCGGCGGCGCTCGTGCGGGCCGGGGTCGCGCCCGAGGCTCTCGTCGACTTCGCGGGTGAGGTTCTGCTCGGGGGTGGGCGTGCGGTCGGTCGTGTCAGTGCGGTCCGGGCGTTGGATCCGATGCCGCGTCTGCCCTGACGGTCGGGGGCGTTGTCGGCTTCCGGCCCGGTGGGGCTTCTCGCGCAGTTCCCCGCGCCCCTGAAAAAGCGGGGCTGCGCCCCTGCTTTTCGGCCCGAAAGGGCCGCAGGCCCGTCAGGGCCTGCGGCCCTCAAGGGGCGCGGGGAACTGCGCGAGAAGCCCCCACGCACCCGCCCGCACCCGGCAACCCACCCAACGACCCGCTCACCCACCCACCCGCACGTCACGAAAGAAGGCTCCCACCACCATGACCGCCGCCGCAGCGACCCGCAGTGAGCACGATCTGCTCGGAGACCGTGACGTCCCCGCCGACGCGTACTGGGGCGTCCACACCCTGCGCGCCACGGAGAACTTCCCCATCACCGGCACCCCGATCTCCGCCTACCCGCACCTGATCGACGCCCTGGCCGCCGTGAAGGAGGCCGCCGCCCGCGCCAACGAGGAACTGGGTCTGCTCGCCCCCGAGAAGGCCGCCGCCATCGTCGAGGCCTGCCGGGAGATCCGTGACGGCAAGCTGCACGACCAGTTCGTCGTCGACGTGATCCAGGGCGGCGCCGGCACCTCCACCAACATGAACGCCAACGAGGTCATCGCCAACCGGGCGCTGGAACTGCTGGGCCACGCCAGGGGCGAGTACGGGCACCTGCACCCCAACGAGGACGTCAACCTCGGCCAGTCCACCAACGACGTCTATCCGACCGCCGTGAAGATCGCGACCGTCTACGCCGTGCGCGAGCTGCTCCGGGCGATGGCGGTGCTCCAGGACTCCTTCGCCCGCAAGGCGGTCGAGTTCCGTGACGTGCTGAAGATGGGACGCACCCAGCTCCAGGACGCGGTGCCCATGACGCTGGGCCAGGAGTTCTCGTCGTACGCCGTCATGCTGGACGAGGACCGGTCCCGTCTCGCGGAGGCCGTGAAGCTGGTCCACGAGATCAACCTCGGGGCGACCGCCATCGGTACCGGCCTCAACGCCCCCGCCGGATACGCCGAGTCGGCCCGCCGCCACCTCGCCGCTATCACCGGACTGCCGCTGGTCACCGCCGCCAACCTGGTCGAGGCCACCCAGGACTGCGGCGCGTTCGTGCAGATGTCGGGTGTGCTCAAGCGGGTCGCGGTGAAGCTCTCCAAGACCTGCAACGACCTGCGGCTGCTGTCCTCCGGCCCGCGCGCGGGCCTGAACGAGATCAACCTGCCGCCGGTGCAGGCCGGTTCGTCGATCATGCCCGGCAAGGTCAACCCGGTCATCCCCGAGGTCGTCAACCAGGTCGCCTTCGAGGTCATCGGCAATGACGTCGCCATCACCATGGCCGCCGAGGCCGGGCAGCTCCAGCTCAACGCCTTCGAACCGATCATCCTGCACTCCCTGTCGGAGTCCCTCACCCATCTGCGGGCCGCCTGCCTGACGCTGGCCGAGCGGTGCGTGGACGGCATCACCGCCAACACCGAGGCGCTGCGCGCGAGCGTGGAGAACTCCATCGGCCTGGTGACCGCCCTCAACCCGTACATCGGCTACTCGGCGGCCACCGACATCGCCAAGGAGGCCCTCGCCACCGGCCGGGGCGTGGCCGAACTCGTCCAGGAGAAGGGCCTGCTGCCCGCCGAACGGCTCCGGGAACTGCTGCGGCCCGAGGTGCTCGCGGGCAGCGGCACCCCCCTCGTCTGATGGGGGCGCCCACCTACCAGGCGGTGCTGGAACGCATCGCCGAGGAGATCGAACGGACCCCGGGCCGCGGTCGGCCGGCCGACTACATCCCGGCTCTCGCGGCCCGCGATCCGCGCCGCTTCGGCATGGCCGTCGCGGAACTCGACGGCTCGGTGTACGGCGTGGGGGACTGGCGCGAGCCGTTCTCCACGCAGTCCATCACCAAGGTCTTCACCCTCGCCCTCGACCTGGCCCGCGAGGGTGACGCCCTCTGGGAGCACGTGGGCCGCGAGCCCTCCGGCAACCCCTTCAACTCCCTGGTCCAGCTGGAGTACGAGAGCGGCATCCCGCGCAACCCGTTCATCAACGCGGGCGCGCTCGTCGTCACCGACCGACTCCACACCCGTACCGGCGACGCGGCCGGTGAGCTGCTCTCCTTCCTGCGGTCGGAGAGCGGGAACCCGGACCTGGACTTCGACACGGAGATCGCCGCCTCCGAAACGGCCCACGGCGACCGCAACGCGGCGCTCGCCCACTTCATGGCGTCGTACGGCAACATCGACAACCCCGTACCCGCCCTCCTCGACCAGTACTTCCGCCAGTGTTCCCTCACGGCCTCCTGCGCCGACCTCGCCCTCGCGTCCACCTTCCTGGCCCGCCACGGAGTCCGCGCCGACGGCACCCGGCTCCTGACGCGCAGCCAGGCCAAACAGGTCAACGCCGTGATGCTCACCTGCGGGACCTACGACGCGGCCGGGGAGTTCGCCTACCGCGTCGGCCTGCCCGGCAAGAGCGGTGTGGGCGGCGGGATCATCGCCGTCGTCCCGGGCCGCTGCGGGCTGTGCGTGTGGAGTCCGGGACTGGACGAGCGGGGCAACTCGGTGGCGGGAGTGGCGGCGCTGGACCGGTTCACGACCCTGACGGGACTGTCCGTGTTCTGAACCCCGACCGGTATCTGCCGACCTGACCGGCCGGGGCGCCCTCATGGTCACGTCCCGGTACCCGTCAGGAAGGCGCCGCGTCGTCTCCGCGCCACCCGGTGTCGGCACGCTGAACGCGTGTTGGCCATCGCTTTCCCCGTCGACCTCCGCCGCTGCCAGGCGCTCGGCCTGGCCGGAACCGCCTTCCTCGCCCTGGGGGGTGAGACCGCCGGCGCCCTGCCGGTCCAGGACCTCCTCGCGCCGACCTCCGGACGCGGCGCGCTGGGTCTGGTCGGCGTCTACTTCGGCGTCGTCCTGCTGACCGCCGCCTGGGCACTGCTGGGGAAGGTGATCCGAGGCCCCGAACCGCCGACCCCGCGCGCCCTGCTCCTCGTGCTGGCCGTCTGGGCGGCACCCCTGCTGCTCGCACCGCCGCTGTTCAGCCGGGACGTCTACAGCTACCTCGCCCAGGGCGCCATGGTCGACGCGCACATGGACGTCTACCTGCACGGACCCGCCCGGCTCGGCGGCCCGCTCGCCGACGAGGTGGCCCCGATGTGGCAGCACACCGCGACCCCGTACGGCCCCGTCTTCCTCGCCGTGGCCTCCGCACTGTCCGGCCTCACCGAGGGGCGGGTACCGGCCGGCCTCATCGGGATGCGTCTGATCGCGCTGCTCGGGGTGGCCCTGATGGCCGTGGCGCTGCCCCGCCTGGCCCGGCACGGCGGAGCCGACCCGGCCGTCGCCCTCTGGCTGGGCGCGCTCAACCCGCTCGTACTCCTGCACCTGGTGGCCGGGGCCCACAACGACGCGCTGATGCTGGGGCTGCTCGGCGTCGGACTGGCGCTCGCGCGGGGCCGCTGGTTCCTCCTCGGCGTCGTCCTCGTCACTCTCGCCGCGCTGGTCAAGGCACCCGCCGCGCTCGGCCTGCCGGCGGTCGTCATGATGCGCGGCCGCTCCGGCCGGCTGCGCACGACCGCCGCGGCACTGGCCGTCGCGACGGCCACCACGGCCGCCGTCACCGCCCTGACCGGCACCGGATACGGCTGGATCGCCGCCCTGCGCACCCCGGTCTCCCCGCAGAACTGGTCGCCCACCAGCGTCCTCGGCCGCGCCACCGGCACCCTGCTGCACGACCTCGGCAGCGACCTGGCCCCCCTCGCCCTCCCGGCCTGGCGCACGGCCGGACTGCTGCTGACCCTCGCCGTCGTGCTGTTCGTCTGGCTCCGGCTGAGACCCGGCCCGGTGTACGCGCTCGGCCTCAGCCTGGCGGCGGTGGCCGCGCTGGGCCCGGCCGTCCGCCCCTGGTACGCGCTGTGGGGGCTGTTCCTCATCGCCGCGGCCGCCCGGGACGTGTCCGTGCAGCGCCGGGCCGTGGCCGTCAGCGGGGTGCTCGCGCTCGTCGTCCTGCCGAGCGGCTACGCGGCGGACACCGAGCAGATCGTGCTGGCGGTGTGCGGGGGAGTGCTCGCGCTGGTCGTGCTGTGGCAGGCGGAACTGGGCTCCCGCGCACCGGTCCTGGGGCGTACGGCATGAGCGAACCGCGACACCCGAGCCACGGGCCGCGCTCCGATCGCGCCCGCCTCCTCCTCGTCCTCGCGTCGGCCGTCGCGATCACCGTGTTCACCGCGACCGTCCCGCTGCTGCGCGACTGGTTCGACCTGCGCGTCTACCACGGTGCCATCGATTCCTGGGTCCATCACGACGGCCGTCTCTACGACTACGTGGTGCCGGGGACGACCTACGGCTTCACCTATCCGCCGTTCGCGGCCGTCGCGATGCTCCCGATGGCAGTGACCGGCCTGCGCACGGCGATCGCGCTGTGCCTGGCGCTGAATCTGGCGGCGCTCGCGGCCGTCCTGTACGTGCTGGCCGGGCCGCTGGCGCGCCGCCACGGCTGGTTCGGTATCTCGCTGGCCCTCTGCGCGCTCGCCCTGTTCGAGCCGCTGCGCGACACCTTCAGCTTCGGCCAGGTGAACCTCGTGCTGCTGGCCCTGGTGCTCACCGACGCCTGGCTGCTGGCCACCGGCCGGGGCCGCTGGGCGGGTGTCGGCATCGGCCTGGCGGCGGCGGTCAAACTGACCCCCGCGATCTTCATCGTTCTGCTGCTGCTCGCCCGGCGGTGGCGGGCCGCCGGGCTCGCGACCGCCGTCGCCGCGGCCGCCACCGCGGCGGCGGCCTGGATCGCCCCGGCCGCCTCGCGCTTCTACTGGACCGAGGCCCTGTGGGACACCGGCCGCATCGGCCGCCTGGACTACGTCTCCAACCAGTCGCTGCAAGGAGTCCTGGCCCGGCTCGCTGCCCCGCACGAACCGAGCCGCGCCCTCTGGGTGTTCCTCGTGCTGGTGGTGCTGTGCGTGTGGGTGTGGCGGGTCCGCGCGGCCGTACGCACCGAGGACTGGACGGCCGCGTTCGCCCTCACCGGGCTGACCGCGTGTCTGGTCAGCCCGATCACCTGGGTGCACCATCTGGTCTGGCTGCTGCCGTCCTTCGCCGTCCTGCTGGGACACCGCCGGCTGCTGCCGCTCACGGCGGCGCTGTACGCGGTGCTGTGCAGCAGCGTCGTGTGGCTGTGGTTCGACGACGCGTCGGGACTCGGCGGCTTCGTCGGCAGCAACACCTATGTGTGGATCACGCTGGGACTGCTGCTGTGGCTGCCGGTCGGTCAGCCCCGGGGGAGCCGGCCGTTCCTGAGCCGCAGGGCCAGTGCCACGGACGCGGCGCCGAGTCCGGCCGCGCCGGTGATCGCGCCCGCCAGCGGCCAGCCGGGGTCGGTGACCGCGTCCTTCTCCTCGCGGACGGATAGCGGCCCGGGGCCGGCCTGAGGAGCCGCCGCCGGGCGCGGTGGAAGCAGCGACCCCACGGCGTCGACGCGCCCGGCGGCCCGGAAACCCCAGTCGAGCAGGGAGCGTGCCTCCTCGTATACGGCGTGGCCGCCGCCCGACTCGGGGCGCATCACCGTCACCACCAGGGTGCGGCCGCCCCGCTTCGCGGCGGCGATCAGGGTGTTGCCCGCGTTGGTGGTGTAGCCGTTCTTGACGCCGATCAGCCCGGGATAGCGCTCGACCCCGGCACCGGTGAGCAGCCGGTTGGTGTTCTGGATGCCGTACGACCAGTTGCCCGCGGGGAACTTCGCGGTGGCCGTGGCGCAGTACCCGGCGAACTCCGCGTTGCGCAGCCCGGCCCGCCCGAACACCGCCAGGTCGTAGGCGGAGGACACCTGGCCGGGGGCGTCGTACCCGTCGGGCGAGACGACACGGGTGTCCCGGGCGCCCAGGGCGCGGGCCTTGTCCTGCATCTGCCGGGCGGTGGCCTTCCAGCCGCCGTTGAGGGACGCCAGGACGCGTACGGCGTCGTTGCCCGAGCTGAGGAAGACCCCGCGCCACAGATCGGCGACGGTGTACGTGCGGTTCTCCTTGATACCGACCAGGCTGCTCCCGGCGCCGATGCCCGCCAGTTCCTCGCTCTCGACGGTGTGTCTCAGGCCCGCCGGCAGCCCCGGCAGCACGGTCAGGGCGAACAGGGTCTTCAGTGTGCTCGCGGGCGGCAGTCTGCGGTGCGCGTCGTGCGCGGCGAGCACGTCGCCGCTGTCGGCGTCGGCCACCAGCCACGACACCGCGGAGATGTCCTGCGGCGCCCGGGGCGCTCCGGCCCGTGGCCGCACCTGTGTCCCCCGCCGGAACAGTGACGGCGTCTCCTGCGCGGCCTTGGCGTCCGGCCGGTCCGTCCCTGCCGGACGCCCGGCCTCTTCCGGGTTCGTCACGGCGGCCAGGGTTCCGAGCGCACAGACGGCCGAGAGGCAGACGGCGACACGGGCAAGATGGGGGACACGGGCAAGCCGGAGGACACGGGATGAGAATCCGATGGTCATACCGCAAACGTAGGAATAGGCGTGTCCGACTCCGGGATGCCAGGGCCGAGCGCACGGACGGAGCACCCGGATGCCTCATGTCATGCCGCCGGCAGCGTGGGCTGCACCTGCCGCAGGAAGGTCGCGTTGTCCGGGGTGGCGCGCATCCGCTCCAGGAGGGTTTCGAGGTTCGCCTGCCCCTCGCGCGGGCGCAGGGCCCGCCGCAGCCCGCGCAGGGCCGTCAACTCCCCCGGTGTCAGCAGGAGTTCCTCGCGGCGGGTGCCGGAGGGGGTGATGTCGACGGCGGGGAAGACGCGCCGGTCCGCCAGGGCGCGGTCGAGACGGAGTTCCATGTTGCCGGTGCCCTTGAGCTCCTCGAAGAAGAAGTCGTCCGCGCGGGACCCGGTCTCCACCAGGGCGGTGGCCAGGATCGTGAGGGAACCGGCCTCCTCGGTCAGCCGGGCGGCGCCGAACAGCCGCTTGGGGCCGTGCAGAGCGGCGGCGTCGACCCCACCGCTGAGCGTGCGCCCACCGGCGGCGGCCGCGTTGTTGTGCGCCCGGCACAGCCGGGTCAGCGAGTCCAGCAGGATCACGACGTCCTCGCCCTGCTCGACGAGCCGCTTGGCGCGCTCCACGACCAGTTCGGCGAGCGCGATGTGCTGCTTGGGGGACCGGTCGAACGTCGACGCGAACACCTCGCCCCGCACGGAGCGCCGCATGTCGGTCACCTCCTCGGGCCGTTCGTCGAGGAGCACCACCATCAGACGGGCCTGCGGATGATTGGCGGCGATCGCGGCGGCCACCTGCTGGAGCAGTACCGTCTTGCCGGTCCTGGGCGGGGCCACGATCAGCCCCCGCTGCCCCTTGCCCACGGGGGCCACCAGGTCGACCAGACGGCCCGTCAGTCCGCTCGCCGGGTGCTCGAACCGCAGCCGCTCGCGCGGGTGCAGCGGGGTGAGGTCGTGGAAGTGCGGGCGGCGGCGCAGCTCCTCGGGCGTACGGCCGTTGATCCGTTCGACCTCGGTGAGGCCGCGCCGGCCGTCGCGTACGCCCTCGACGGTGTCGCCCCTGCGCAGCCCGTGACGGCGGATCAGCGCGGCGGGGACCTGCGGGTCGGCGGGGCCCGGCAGTCCGCTGTCGACGCGCAGGTGGCCCTGCCCGCCCTGAGCGATCTCCAGGACGCCGGTGACCCGGGCGGGAGGCCGCGGGTCGGTGGAAGTGCGTTCGAGTGTGGTGGTGGTCATGAGTGGGTGTCCTTTCGAGGACATGGGAGACGCGTGAGAGAGAGGGGGAGGGCACACACCCGGGTTACGGCTGAGCCGTTGGCGGCCACGCGTGAGAGGCGGACCGTGTGTCATGGGCGGTGCGGGAAAGCTGACGGCGTCGGGAATCGACGGGCGGTTCAGCGGAAGTGATCTCAGGATCTGAGAGAGCGGCACCGGCGCCCCAGAGGAGGCGATACACGTGTGCCAAGGACAGAGTACCACCATCGGTGGCCGCGCGTCGGGGAGTTCCTTACCGATGGCTTACCCGTGGCCGGTGAACTGATCTCGCGGAGCCCTCGTACACATGGGGGCACCGCCAGCGGTCTTCGCACGGAAGGAACGTCGCGTGTCGCTCTTCACGCGCTCCAGCCCCTCACCCGACACGGACAGCACCGACGACACGGACGGGACGAGCGGGCCGTCGACCGCTGACCCCACGGCCGACCCCACGGCCGACCCCACGGCCGACCCCACGGTCGACCCGGCGGTCGACCCGGCGCCCTCGGACGCTCCCGCCGCCGACGGTCCGCCGAAGACCGGCGGACCGGTGCGCCGGTGGCGAAGGCACCGCGCGGCGTTCCGGGAGAGGTACCCGCTCGCCGCACGCGGTCTGTCCTCGGCGGTCACCGCGCTGGCCGCCGCCCTGGTGTTCTTCGCGCTCCTCATGCCGGGCAAGGCCGAGTACTTCGAGGCGCGGCAGTTCCTGCGCATACCGGTGGAGCCCATCCTCGCCGCCGCCCTGCTGATGGTGCTGCCGCGCCGGCCGAGGCGGGTGGGAGCGGTGGTCATCGGGGTGGGTCTGGCCGCACTGGTGGTCGTGAAGGCGCTGGACATCGGCTTCAACCAATTCCTCGGCCGCGGCTTCAACGTGATCCTTGACTGGGGTCTGCTCGACGACGCCGAGTCGTACGTACAGGACACCCTCGGTCCCACGGGCGCGCGGGCCGCCGTGCTCGGGCTGATGGCCCTCGTGCTGCTGCTGTTCGTCGTCATGGCGCTGGCGGTGGTGCGGCTCGCGAACCTGCTGGTGCGCGACCGGGACCGGGCCACGAAAGGCACCATCGTCGCCGGGACCGTGTGGATCACCTGCGCCGCGCTCGGCCTGACACCCATCGAGAACACCGCGGTCGCCTCCCGAAGCACCATCGGGTTCGTGCAGGACCGTTGGGGCCGGGTCCAGGAGACTCTCCGGGACGAGGCCGCGTTCGCCGAGGAGGTCAAGAAGGACAAGTTCGCCGACGTGCCCGTCGAACGGCTGCTGACCGGGCTGCGCGGCAAGGACGTCATGATCGCCTTCATCGAGAGCTACGGCCGCGCCGCCCTCCAGGACCCGGCCATCGCACCCGGCGTGAACGGCGCCCTCGACGAGGAGGGCGAGGCGCTCACCAAGGCCGGGTTCGCGGCGAGGAGCGGCTGGCTGACCTCCGCGACGTACGGCGGCAGCAGTTGGCTCGGCCACTCCACGTTCCTCACCGGCCTGTGGATCGACAACCAGAGCCGCTACCGCACGGTCACCGCCGGCGACCGCCTCACCCTGCCCGGGGCCTTCGGCAGGACAGGCGCCTGGCGGACGGTCGGGGTGGTGCCCGGCGTCCGGTACAACTGGCCGGAAGGCGACTTCTACGGCTTCGACAAGGTCTACGACTCCCGTGATGTCGGCTACCGGGGGCCGAAGTTCAGCTGGTCGACCATGCCCGACCAGTACGCGCTCACCGCGTTTCAGCGCCTGGAGGCCGCCAAGAAGGAGAAGGGCGACAAGCCGCTGATGTCGGAGATCATCCTGACCTCCAGCCACCAGCCGTGGGCGCCGCTGCCGAAGATGGTCGGCTGGGACGAGGTCGGTGACGGCTCCGTCTACAAGGACATCGAGAAGGCCGGCAAGGACCCGGCCGACGTGTTCACCGACCCCGTCAAGGTGAAGGAGGAGTACGGCAAGTCCGTCCAGTACTCGCTGCACAGCCTCCTGCAGTACATCGAGAAGTACGGCGACAAGAACTCCGTGCTGGTCTTCCTCGGCGACCACCAGCCCATGGCGAGGGTCAGCGGCGACGGCGCGAGTCATGACGTCCCGGTCACCATCGTCGCCCACGATCCGAAGGTCCTCGACAGGATCGACGACTGGGGCTGGTCCGACGGACTGCGGCCCGGCGACGACGCCCCGGTCTGGCGCATGGACTCCTTCCGCGACCGCTTCCTCACCGCGTACGGCGAGGAGCCGGAGCCGGCCGGCGCGCCCGCGCCGTAGAGGTCCGCACCACGAGTGCGGCTGCCCGGCACGGGGGACCGGGCAGCCGCTCCGGCGGCTGTCAGCGAAGCTCGAAGACGCCGTAGCCGAAGCCCTGGGCGGTGATCGTGCCGTCCGCGACCTCCACGCCCCGCGCCTCCAGGGGGGCGTGGACAGCGAACTCGTACGGGCAACTCGCCGTGTGCTGCTGCGGGTTGACGACCACCAGGTACCGGCCGCCCCGGACGTACACGAACGGGTACCCCGTGTGCAGCACCTCCACCGACCCGCCGGAGCCCAGCTCGGGGGTGCGCCCGCGCAGGGCGATCAGGCGGCGTACGAGATGGAGGAGCGAGGTGTCGTCGGCGCGCTGGGCGGCGACGTCCGGGCGGTCGGGGGAGGGGTCGACAGGGAGATAGAGGCGGTCGGCGGGGGCGGTGGAGAACCCCGTGTTCGGGGTGCCGTCCCACTGCATGGGCGTGCGGGAGCCCGCCCGGTTGTAGCGGGGGCCGAGGACGCTGCCCTCCTTGTCCGGCAGGCCCGGGACGTAGCGCATGCCGATCTCGTCGCCGTAGTAGATCGCCGGGAGTGCCGGCCAGGTCAGCTGGAAGGTGAACGCGGCGGGGAGCTGTTCGGCGTCGCGGGGGCCGCAGTTGAGACGGGAGAAGTCGTGGTTGGCGGTGGGCAGGGAGATCGAGCCCGCGCGGCCGACCGCCGCGTTCGCCTGCTGCCATGCCTCGACGAAGGGGCGCGGCGAGCCGTGGCCGCTCGCGTCGAAGAAGCAGTCCAGCGGGTCCCAGTTCTCGTGGACCGTGCCTTCGCCGTTGTTCCACAGCGAGCGCAGGGCGAGGCCGTCGGTGGGGCCGCCGAAATGGAGGAAGAAATCGGCGTGGAAGCCGGCCGGGACCGACACCTCGGGCTCGCCCCACTCGGCGAGCAGCACGGCGTCCGGGTGGGCGGCGTCCAGCCAGTGCCGCAGCTCCGTCCAGAGGCGGGAGGTCTCGGCCCTGTCCGGGTCGTCCTTGACGAGTGAGGCGGCCATGTCCACCCGGAAGCCGGCCAGGCCGAGGCTCAGCCAGTGATCCATGATCGCGCGGAGGGCGTGACGGTTGGCGCGCGGGCCGTCGGCGTCGACCGGCAGCCGCCACGGCTCGGCCGGATTCCCGCGCGCGTAACCGAAGTTGAGGGCGGGCTGGGAGTCGAAGAAGTTGGGGAGATAGGCTCCCGGGCGGCTGCCGGGGGAGGGCACGAAGCCTTCGGGACGCCCCTCGGACGTCCAGATGTAGCGGTGGTCGTCCGGATCGTCGGCGGCGGCCCGGAACCACGGGTGGTCGACGGAGGTGTGGCCGGCGACGAGGTCCAGCAGGATCCGGATGCCCCGGCGGCCCGCCTCGTCGACGAGCGTCGCCAGGTCGTCGTTCGAGCCGTAGCGCGGGGCGACGTTCAGATAGTCGGCGACGTCGTATCCGGCGTCGCGGAACGGCGAGACGAAGCAGGGGTTCAGCCAGACGGTGTCGACACCCAGCCAGGAGAGATGGTCGAGGTGCGCGGTGATCCCCGCGAAGTCCCCGATGCCGTCCCCGTCGGAGTCGGCGAAGGACTGCGGATAGATCTGGTAGAAGACGGCGTCGGCCAGCCAGGTCGGGGCGGGACGGAACGAAGTCATGTCACGGACCTTAGGCGAGAGCACACGCCCGCCGCTGCCCCGAGTCAGGGCCTAAGCTGACGTGATGTTCACCCCGCAAGGCCCCAGCCTCCGCGAACTCGCCGTTCAGGCGCTCTCCTCGGTCGAACACGGCTACGACCTGCTCGCACCCAAGTTCGACGAGACCCCGTTCCGTACGCCGGACTCGGTCCTGGAAGCGGTCGAGGCGGCCCTGTCGCCGCTGGGCCCCTTCGCACACGGCCTGGACCTCTGCTGCGGCACCGGGGCCGGTATGGAGGTGCTGCGCGAGCTGTGCCGGGAGAGTGTCACCGGCGTCGACATCAGTGCGGGGATGCTGGCCGTGGGGCGGGCGCGGACGGGGTCCGCACCCGCCCGCTCCGCGGCCGGCCCCGCTTCCGGCGGGCCCCGCGTCTCCTGGGTGCGCGGTGACGCCCTGGCGCTGCCCTTCGGCCCGGTCTTCGACCTGGCCGTCAGTTTCGGCGCGTTCGGGCACTTCCTGCCGGAGGAGCTGCCGGGACTGTTCGCCGAAGTGCACTCGGTGCTGCGCCCCGGTGGACGCTTCGCGTTCCCGCTGCCGGCGCCCGCCCCGCCCCGCTCCCCCTGGTACTGGGCCGCACTGGGCTTCGACACCGCGATGCGGGTGCGCAACGCGCTCTGGCGACCACCGTTCGTCATGTACTACCGGCCGTTCCGGCTCGGCGTCGTACGGGACGAGCTGCAACGCACCGGCTTCGAGGTGGAGTTGTTCGCGCTGCCCGAGTTCGGGCGCCGGGCCGACGGCAGCCCGCGCTGCCGGATGGTGGTGGCCACCCGTAAGGGGTGACAACCCGCAGGGAGTGACCGCCCGCGCAGCAGCAGCCGCCGCCCGGCCCGAAGGAGTCGACCCGGCGGCATGGGCCAACGGGCGTCTCTCGGCTCAGGCCTGCCGCCTCCGGCGGGTCACAGCGCGCTGTACAGCGCCTCGACGAGCGCCATCTTGCGCGGGTCGTCGGCGATGTGCGGGCCCATGCGGTTCATGACATAGCCGAGGGAGACCCCGGCCTCCGGGTCGGCGAGGCCGCAGGAGCCGCCGTAGCCGTCGTGGCCGTAAGCCCTCGGGTTCGGCCCGTACGAGCCGTGCGGGCCGCTCAGCCACAGCCCGAGCCCGATCTCCGTGTCCCGGCCGAACCCGGCCCCGAGCACCAGGTCACGGCAGGCGCCCTGCCCTTCCCGGACCCGCTCGGCCGCATCCGGCGACAGCACCTGTCGGCCGCCCCAGGTGCCGCGCATCGCGAGGACCCCGTAGAGCGCGGCGACCGCCCGGGCGGAGCCGTGGCCATTGGCGGCCGGGATCTCGGCGGCCCGCCACGCGGGGGTGTTGGCCTCGGTGGCTCCGACCAGCGGGTTGGCGAGGGCGGCCAGCGCCGTGGGGGTCAACTGGGCGAAGACCGCAGCCTGTTCACTGGTCGTCGCGGCCGGCGGATGCACCGGCTCGGCCGCCCGTGCCGCCTCCGTCTCCGGCAGGCCGATCGTGAAGTCGATGCCGAGCGGCCCGGTGACCTCCCGCGCCAGGAACGCGCCGGGCAGCAGCCCCGACACCCGTCGGATCACCTCGCCGACGAGGAAGCCGAACGTCATCGCGTGGTACCCGGACTGCGTGCCGGGCTCCCACCAGGGCTCCTGGGCCGCGAGCCGCTTGACCGTCAGCTCCCAGTCGCAGAGCTGCTCGAACGAGAGCGGCTCACGTGGCCCGGCGAGCCCCGAGCGGTGGGACAACAGATGCCGGACCAGCACGCCCTCCTTGCCGGCCGCCGCGAACTCCGGCCAGTACACGGCCACCGGGGCGTCCAGGTCGAGCAGGCCCCGGTCGGCGAGGATGTGGGCGCACAGCGCGGTCGCGCCCTTGGTCGTCGACCACACGTTGACCACGGTGTCCCGCTCCCAGGGGCGGCTGCGCGCCGCGTCGGCCCAGCCTCCCCAGAGGTCCACGACGGTCTCCCCGCCCAGCGTCACCGTGACCGCCGCCCCCAGCTCGTCACGCTCGCCGAAGTTCTCCTCGAAGGCGTCGCGCACGGCCGCGAACCGTGCCTCGCAGTGACCTTGGACCTGAGACTCGGACATATGAACCCCTCCATCGCCGGCCGTCGTTCGCCGGGACGAGGGCCGCCCGGCCTCCCTGAACATACCGACTGGTCGGACAGCAGGGAAGCCGGGCGGCGGAACCGCTCCTACCGGTGTGGATCCCCGGACAGGAACAGGGGCCGGGCGGGCTCCGTGCGGTCCGGGACCAGGTGCCAGTAGTCCCGGGTCTCCACGGCGAGGCCGGCCGCGTCGAACCGTACGAAGACGCAGCCCGCCAGGGTCTGCGGCTCCTGGTCGACCTCGGACAGCACCCGGAACTCGGCGACGGCCACACCGTCCCGGCCGATCACCGGGTCCGAGAAGCGCACGTCGTCCACCCGCTCACCGGTGAAGGACCAGCGCAGGTACCCGGCGAGTTCGTCGCGGCCCCGGTGCGGCTCCCGGAAGGGCATCGACCGGTGCACGCAGTCCGGCGCGTACAACTCCAGGATCGCCTCGACGTCGTGTGCCGCCCAGGCCCGCTGCCACACACCCACGAACCGCCCGGCGGCCTCCGCCGTGTCCATGATGTCCCGCCTCCTCAGAGCCGCGCGGCCAGCCAGCGCAGCTTGACCGCCTCCTGGTAGGGGCCGCCGCCCTCGTGGTCGTTGAAGTCGTAGACCTCGATGCGCTTGTTCGACTCCGCCCAGGCGTTGAAGGCGGCGAAGACCGTGGACGGCGGGCAGGTCTGGTCCTCCAGGGCCGCCGAGAACAGGGCGGCGGCCCGGCCGCGTGCGGCGAAGTGCACGCCGTCGAAGTAGGCGAGGGTGCGTCCGACCTGTTCGGTGCGGCCGCGGTGGGTCTTGAGGTACTTGCCGATCTCGCGGTACGGATCGCGGTCGGTGATCGTCGTGGAGCGCGGGAAGTCGCACAGGAACGGTACGTCGGGCGCGACCGCGACCAGGTCGGGGACGAGTCCGCCGACGGCGATGGAGATGCCGCCGCCCTGGCTGGAACCGGCGACGGCCGTACGCGCCGCGTCGGTCAGCGGATGCGAGCGGGCGGCCTCCACCGCGCGGACGGCGTCGGTGTAGACCCGGCGGTAGTAATAGTTCTCGGGGGCGTCGATGCCCCGGGTCATGAAGCCGGGGAAGGCGGGGGCGCCGGCCACCGGGTCGGGGGTGTCGCCGCCACCGCCCCAGGCGCTGCCCTGGCCCCGGGTGTCCATGACGAAGTGGGCGTAGCCAGCCGAGGCCCACAGGAGGTGGGTGTGGGGCAGGCCGCGGCCACCGCCGTAGCCGATGAACTCCACGACGGTGGGCAGTGGTCCGTCGGCGCCGGCCGGGAGGGCCAGCCAGCCCTTGACCGGGTGCCCGCCGAACCCGGAGTAGGTGACGTCGTACACCTCGACCGTCTTCAGGTGGGTCTCGACCGGCTCGAAACGGGCGTCGAGGTCGTGCTCGCGGGCCTCCTGGAGCGTCTTCGCCCAGAAGGTGTCGAAGTCCTCGGGCTCGGTCGAAGCGCTTCGATAACCACGGAGCTCGTCCAACGGCAGGTCGAACAGGGCCATGAAGGACCACCTTTTGAGTTCTGAGGTGCGGATGATCACACCGTACGTGGGGCGCCGCGGGTCGCCAAGGGCCTTTTTTCGGGCCTCGACGGCCTCGACGGCCCCGCGTCCCCTCACCTCCGATCCTCTCCGGCCAGGGCCGGGACCTCGAAGTCCCGTACGCGCTCTCCTCCTGCCGGGGGATGAGCAGGGAGCCGAGCCGGCCGAGCAGAAAGCCCGCCGGGATCGAGACGATGCCCGGGTTCTGCAGCGGGAACCGCGCGAAGTCGGCCCTAGGCCGGACCGAGGCCGGGGCGGAGGGGACGACCGGCGAGAAGAGCACCGGCACCACGGACGCGACCAGCCCGCCGTACGGGCTGAGCGGGGCGCCGCGGGCGGTGGACCCGCGCCGGAACAGGCTGTGGAGGAGGGTCGGCAGGATGGCAGAGGTGACGATCGCGAACACCAGGAACGCCAGCGTGGTGGTGTCGGTGCCCCGGCGAGGAGGGCGAACATCGTGCTGAGGACGCGTTCCAGTCGAAGCGGTTCAACACCAGGACGGCGACCACGCTGACACCAGGACGGCGACCACGCTGACACCGGCGACGAGCAGCACGGCCTTGACGCCGGACGACAGTGGCGCCCGGCCTGCAGCCGTCCCCGCGTGGATCGTCACGATCGCGCCGATGACGATCACGACCATCATGCGGGTGGTGGGTCCGGGTTCCCCCACGAAGTCATCGACGCGATGCTGCCTACCAGTCGGGCACCAGGTGGAGGGTGCACACAGCGAGCGCGCAGTCGGCGACCGCCGGTCGCACGGGCCGCTGACGCGGCGGGAACGGTGTCAGGCCCAGCGGTGTCCCCAGTCGGGGCCCGTCTTCGCCCACTCCCGCTCCCATTCGGCCAGCCGATGCCGGGTGGCGACCCGGCGGACGAGCGCGTGCCCGAGCAGGACGACGCCGACGACACCGCCGGTGGCGCAGGTCCCCATGGCCAGCGCGTGCTGCCAGACGGCCGTGTCGGTCGGGGGCGGCTCGACGCTGCGGCCCGCCTTGTCCAGCCAGACGTCGGCGCGGTCGCCGCGCTCGGTGCCGGCCGGTACCCGGGCCTCACCGGTACGGGAGCCGCCGTCGGGCTCGGTCCAGCGGGCCCGCACCCAGAACGTGGGCTGCTTGTCGTCGTGCGCCGAGGGCACGGAGGCCGGGGCCTTCTCGGCGATCACGGCACTCACGCGGTCGAGGACGGCCCGCTCGGCCGTCGCGTGCGCCCGCGCGTCCGCGTGGGCCCACCGGCCCACCGTCAGCCCGGCGGCCGGGGCGCCGAGGGCGAGCAGCAGCACGACGCACAACACCGTCCACGCCTCGACGACGTCCGAGCGGCGGCGCAGTGGATTGGCCCGCCAACGCCACCCGAACACCTGGCCTCGCATCTCGCCCTCCTCGCCGGTCCGGTCCTCGTGTACGAGAACCCCGGTCTGGACTGGTCCGCACTTCCGGTGTACCCGAAAGAGGGCGTGATGGCATGGTTTGCGCCAGAAGTCATGGAGGCGCGGTCCGGCAGAGGCCTCGAAAAGGGCCCTGGTGGGGTCCCGGTCAGGCCGGACGGGATGCGCGTCGGCCGGGCGGGAGCGTCGGCCTGGAGCGGCCGCGGGCGACGCGCGGCCCGAGGGGGACGCGCGCTCGTGGCGCCGCCCCGGAGGTCTGGCGTACCGCGCCGCCCAGTCCTCAGCCGAGCCCCCAACCCTCGGCCGAGGCTTTTCCCAGCCCTCAGCCCTCAGGCCTCAGCCGAACCGTTCGATGCGGATGCGGTCCACGGGCTGTCCGGCCTCGACCAGGAGCCGTGAGGCGTGCTCGGCGAACGCGTTGGAGCCGCACACGTAGGCCTCCCAGCCGCCCACCGGCCGCTCGGCCAGCAGCGGGGCCACATGGGCCGCCGACAGCCGTCCCACCGGCCTTCCCTCCGGCGCCCGGCGCGTGAACACGGCCGTGGTCTCCGCGCCGTACTCCGCCCCGTAGATCAGCTCCCCGGGCCCGCGCGCGGAGACCAGCAGCCGCAGCGGGACGTCGAGCCCGCGCGCCCGGTGGTGGCGGATCATCGACATCAGCGGCACCACACCGGAACCCGCGCCGATCAGCAGCGCGGGCCGGTCCCCGGGCCAGGCGAAGAAGCCGCTCAGCGGGCCGCGCACCTCCACCACGTCACCCGTCCGGGCCTCGGTGTGGAACCACCCGGAGACCTCGCCGCCCTCGACATGGTCCAGGGTCAGCTCGATGTGCCCGCCGTCGTCCGGTGGTGACGCCAGCGAGTAGTGACGCTGCGCCGTGTAGCCGTCCCCGGCGGTCAGCCGCAGCATCAGGTGCTGGCCCGGCAGATGCCCCGCCCACCCGGGTACCTCGAACCGGAACGTGGCCACGGTCGGTGTCTCCCGCCGGATCTCGATGAGCGTCGCCCGCTGCCAGAGCGACGCGGCCCGGGTGCTCACGGCGATCCGGCCCGGCACCGCGAACCGCGTGGGCGGTGTGAAGGCCGGGCCCGGCGGTGGGGTGACGGCCGTGTTCGTCGCTGTCTCAGTCACCGGAGTACCGCTGCTCCTCCCACGGGTTGCCCCGCGCGTGGTAGCCGTTCTGCTCCCAGAAGCCGGGCTCGTCGTGGTCGAGGAGCCGCAGACCCGCGATCCACTTGGCGCTCTTCCAGAAGTACAGGTGCGGCACCAGCAGCCGCGCCGGGCCGCCGTGCTCGGCGGGCAGCGGCTTGCCGTCGTACTCCCAGGCGATCCAGGCGCGCCCGCCGGTGAGGTCGGCGAGCGGGAGGTTCGTGGTGTAGCCGCTGTGCGAGTACGCGACCGCGTGGGTGGCGGCCGCGTCGGGTCCGGCCACGTCCAGGAACGCGTCCAGCGAGACGCCCCCGAACCGCACCCCGAACTTCGACCAGCTCGTCACACAGTGGATGTCGCCCTCGTACAGCGAGGCGGGCAGCGCGTGGGCCTCGTCCCAGTCCCAGGTGCGCGGCCGCGCCACCAGACCGTCGATCCGGAACGTCCAGTCGGCGGGAGTGAGATCGGGAGTGACCTCGGCGGACAGGACGGGCCAGTCGTCGCCGGCGTCGTACTGGCCGGGCGGCAGTCCGGGATGGTGGACGCGGGGGCGTCCGGTGAAGCCTCGGGTGACGTTCATGGGGTCCCACGTGACGACGGTGAATGCTGAGTCGTACCACCGTACGTGTCCGGGGCGCGTGCTCCGGCCCGAGGGCCGGACGGCGATCGTTGCGGCCGTATGAACTCTCCGGCGGCCCGGGAATAGGGGCTCGGCGATCTTCCTTGCCGCAAGAGGAGGGTGCCGGCGGATCCGGCCGTCGGCGTGCCCCGGTCGCAGCAGATCAGAACAGTCCGAAGCAGAGCGGAGAGCGCATGTCCGAGTACGCGAGTGGCAGCAAGGGTGCGGGCAACGTGCCCCACGTCCTCGACAATCCCGCTCTCGCCTCCCTCACCGGGCCGCACGCCCACTTCGCCGAGCGGCGCGGGCGGGTGCTGCGCTATCCGCTCGACGTGTCGCCGTGGCTGGCCCTCCCCGACGACCCGGGCGCGGACGACTGGGCCGACCTCGCGGCGCTGGCCGGCCCCGGTGCCGAGGTTCCGGTCCCGGCCTACACCGGGGGCTTCCCGGCCGGCTGGGACGTGACCTTCGATCTCGAGGGCGTGCAGCTCGTCGACGACGGGATCGCCGCCGCCCCGGACGACGAGGCCGTACGACTCGGCCCCGCCGACGTGCCCGAGATGCTCGACCTCGTCGAGCGCACCCAGCCGGGCCCCTTCCTGCCCCGTACCGTCGAGATGGGCACCTACCTGGGCATCCGTCGCGGGGGCGCGCTGGTCGCGATGGCCGGCGAGCGGCTGCACCCGCCGGGCTGGACCGAGATCAGCGCGGTCTGCACCGACCCGGCCTTCCGCGGCGCGGGCCTCGCCACCCGTCTGGTCCTCGCCGTCGCCCACGGCATCCGCGAACGCGGCGAAACGCCCTTCCTCCACACCGCCGCGACCAACACGACTGCCATCCGCCTCTACGAATCCCTCGGCTTCCGCCTGCGCCGCACCACCCGCTTCATGGCGGCCAGGGTGCCGGCGCTCGACGCGGGGGAGGAACGGGTCGGGGTGTAGCAACCTCCCCGGAGCCGGAGCCGGAGCCGGAGCCGGAGCCGGAGCCGGAGCCGGAGCCGGAGCCGGAGCCGGACCTTGGCCGGGAGCCTTGGCGGCGGCCGGAACGCGGAGCCCCACCGCAACATCCGGCCCGCGCGCCAAGCGCCCTCGTGGGGCTCGGCGGGGGCTCGGGGGAGCCGGCCGCGCCCTTGAAGGCCGGGCATGACCATGGGGTAGGGTTGCCGGGCCAGTCAGCACGTGGAACGAGGAGGTGGGACCCATTACCGCTGTGTCAGGTCGGGTGCTCTCACCCCAACGCGGCGCGGTGCCTCGCCGATAGGCCACCGCGGGAGCGCCCTTCGGCCCACCGAAAGGCTCCCGGCTGTCATGCCACTTCTCTCCACCTCCTCTGTCGTCACGGCACTTCGCGCCGCCGGTTGCGTCTTCGCCGAGGACGAGGCGGAGTTGATCCTCACCACCGCCCGCACCCCGGACGAGGCCGCCACCATGGTGGACCGGCGTGTCGCGGGCCTGCCCCTCGAACTCGTCCTCGGCTGGGCCGAGTTCGCGGGCCTGCGCATCATCGTGGAACCCGGCGTGTTCGTCCCCCGCCGCCGCACCGAGTTCCTCGTCGAGCAGGCTCTGGCCACCGTCCCCGGCGCCGCGGTCGTCGTCGACCTGTGCTGCGGCTCCGGCGCGGTGGGCGCCGCGCTGGCCGCCGCGCTCGACGGCGCCGAACTCCACGCCGCCGACATCGACCCGGCGGCCGTCCGCTGCGCCCGCCGTAACATCGCCCCGCACGGCGGCCACGCCCACGAGGGCGATCTCTTCGCGGCACTGCCCGACCGTCTGCGGGGCCGCGTCGACATCCTCGCGGCGAACGTCCCGTACGTCCCGACCGGCGAGGTCCCGTTCCTGCCGAGCGAGGCCCGCGACCATGAACCCCTCGTCGCCCTGGACGGCGGGAGGGACGGCCTCGACGTCCTGCGCAGGGTCGCCGGCGCGGCCTCCGAGTGGCTCGCCCCGGGCGGCTGTCTGCTCGTCGAGACGAGCGAACGCCAGGCGCCGCTCGCCCTGGACGCCTTCCGGCGCTCCGGCCTCACCGCGCGCACGGCCGTCTCGGAGGAGATGTACGCCCATGTGGTGCTCGGCACCGGACCCTGAGGCACCCGAGGGCCCACCCAGGGCTCCCGCGCCGGATGTGGCCTTCCCCTCAACGGTTGTGCAACTAGTTGCATAAACGAGGGGGCGTCGTCTAGAACCTTGATGACGACGCCCCGCACGGAGGTCCCGATGAGCCGTTACCCGCACCTGCTGAGCCCGCTCGACCTGGGCTTCACCACGCTCCCCAACCGCGTCCTCATGGGCTCCATGCACGTGGGCCTGGAGGAGGCCGAGCGCGGCTTCGAGCGCATGGCGGAGTTCTACGCGGCCCGGGCCCGCGGGGGAGTGGGTCTCATCGTCACCGGCGGCATCGCACCCAACGAGGCCGGCCGGCCGGCCGAGGGAGGCGCCAAGCTCACCACCGAGGCCGAGGCGGACGAGCACCGTCGGATCACCGACGCCGTCCACCGTGAGGGCGGCCGGATCGCGATGCAGATCCTGCACTTCGGGCGGTACGCCTACCACCGCGACCTGGTCGCCCCGAGCGCTCTGCAGGCCCCGATCAGCCCGTTCGTCCCGCACGCGCTCACGGACGCCGAGGTCGAGCAGACGATCGACGACTACGCGAACGCGGCCCGCCTCGCCCGCCGGGCCGGGTACGACGGCGTCGAGATCATGGGCTCCGAGGGCTATCTGATCAACGAGTTCATCGCCGCCGGGACCAACCACCGCGACGACCGCTGGGGCGGCTCCTACGAGAACCGGATGCGCTTCCCCGTCGAGATCGTGCGCCGGGTGCGCGAGGCGGTCGGCGAGGACTTCATCGTCGTCTACCGGCTGTCGATGCTCGACCTCGTCCCCGGCGGCTCCAGCTTCGAGGAGGTGGTCACGCTGGCGAAGGCCGTCGAGGCGGCCGGGGCGACCATCATCAACACCGGCATCGGGTGGCACGAGGCCCGTATCCCCACCATCGCGACCTCGGTGCCGCGCGGCGCGTACACCTGGGTGACGAAGAAGCTGATGGGTGAGGTCTCCGTCCCGCTCGTCACCACCAACCGCATCAACACCCCGGAACTGGCCGAGGAGTTGCTCGCCGACGGCCACGCCGACATGGTGTCCATGGCCCGCCCGATGCTCGCCGACCCCGACTTCGTCGTCAAGGCCCGTGAGGGCCGCGCAGACGCCATCAACACCTGCATCGGCTGCAACCAGGCCTGCCTCGACCACACCTTCAGCGGGAAGATCACCTCCTGCCTGGTCAACCCGCGCGCCTGCCACGAGACGGAACTCGTCCTCTCCCCGACCCGGTCGCGCAAGCGGGTCGCCGTCGTCGGGGCGGGCCCGGCCGGCCTCGCCTGCGCCGTGAGCGCGGCCGAACGCGGCCACGCGGTCACGCTGTTCGACGCCGCGAGCGAGATCGGCGGCCAGCTCAACGTGGCCCGCAAGGTCCCCGGCAAGCAGGAGTTCGACGAGACCCTGCGCTACTTCCGCAACCGGCTCGACGCGCACGGAGTCGACGTACGCCTGAACACCCGGGTCTCGGCCGACGACCTCACGGCGACGGCGTACGACGAGGTCGTCGTCGCCACCGGTGTCACCCCGCGCACGCCCGAACTTCCCGGCGTCGACCACCCCAAGGTCGTCGGCTACCTCGACGTCCTGCGCGACGGCGCCGCCGTGGGCGACCGGGTCGCGATCCTCGGCGCCGGCGGCATCGGCTTCGACGTCGCCGAGTACCTGACCGACGGCGGGGAGAAGACCAGCGAGGACCCGGCCGCCTACTTCCGGCAGTGGGGCGTCGACATGGACTACAGCACCCCCGGCGGCCTCGCCGCGCCCGAGCGGCCCGTCCCGCCGCGCTCGGTGCACCTCCTGCAGCGCAAGACCTCCAAGGTCGGCGCCGGTCTCGGCAAGACCACCGGCTGGATCCACCGCACCGAGCTGAAGCACCGCGGCGTCACCATGGTCCCCGGCGTCCAGTACGACCTGATCGACGACGCCGGTCTGCACGTCACCGTCGGCGGCGTCCGCCAGGTGCTGGAGGTCGACACGGTCGTCCTGTGCACCGGCCAGGACCCGCGCCGCGACCTGTACGACGACCTGGTGGCGGCCGGGCGCTCCGCACACCTCATCGGCGGCGCGGACGTGGCGGCCGAACTGGACGCCAAGCGGGCGATCCAGCAGGGGACGGAGGTGGCGGCGGCGCTGTAGCCGGCCGGCCGCGGGACGCGTGCGGCGGTCGTGCTCTGCGGCCCTTCCTAGGATGAGCCCATGTCACTCCCGCACGCGATCCTCACCGCCCTGCTAGAGAAGCCGTCGTCGGGCCTTGAGCTGACCCGGCGGTTCGACCGGTCGATCGGCTACTTCTGGTCGGCGACGCACCAGCAGATCTATCGCGAGCTGGGACGGCTGGAGGGCGTGGGCCACATCCGGGCCCTGCCCTCCGAGCGTCCCGCCCGAGGGCAGAAGAAGAGCTACGAGGTCCTGCCTGCCGGCCGTGAGGAGCTGGCCCGCTGGACCGCCGCACCCCAGGACCCCAAGCCGTGGCGTGACGCGCTCTTCGTCCGGCTGCGCGCGGCGGCCGTGGTCGGCACGGCAGGTCTCGCGGACGATCTGCGGCGTCATCTCGCCCTGCATCAGAGGCAGTTGGCGGAGTACGAGACGATCGAGAAGCGGGACTTCGGGCCCGGCCGGGACACGACCCAGGACCGGCTCCAGCATCTGATCCTGCGGGCGGGCATCGACCTGCAGACCTTCTGGACCCAGTGGCTGACCGACGCCCTGCAGGAGTTCGAGACCCTTCCGGAAGCCGACGGCGACGGCGGCGAGGGGTGAGGACCCGCCCGGCGGTCAGAGGCGGTGCGGCTTGGCCCGGCGGCGCAGGTACCAGACGGCCGCGCCCGTGCCCAGGGCCACCAGCGCCCCGCCGCCGACGAGGGTGACGGTGCCGTACTCCCGGGTGGCTCCGCCGACGCCGCCCATGACGCCCCGCGCGGGCGAGGCCGTCGAGGCGATGGTGGGGGTGGCGGCCGTGACGATGACGGACTGGGTCCCCGCCGTGGTCCCGTCCTTGCACACCCCGATCACGGTGTAGGTGCCCGGGCCCACGTTCGCCCAGGAGGCGGACTGGTTGGCGCTCGTGCCGGTGAGGGTCGCCTGCCGCCCCTGGGAGAAGTTCGCCTGCCCGCTGGAGAGCAGCGAGGCGGTGCCGAACGTGCCGTTGGTGCTGTTGGGGCAGTCGTCTGTGGTGACGGTGACCGAGGAACCCGTGGTGCTCACCGAGATGCCCGTGGGGGCGGCGGCGGCCGACGGCGTGGTCAGGGCGATCGGCAGCACGGCGGCGGCCGCGGTCGGGCCGAAGCGGAGGAGTAGCTGGGACGTACGCATGGTCTGCCCTCCAGCGGCACGGTGGCGGCACGTCCCGTGCGCCGCCGAGGATCGGGAGACCCGTGCTGCCTCAGGGTGAGCCAACGTGCCGTCCGCCCGGTCCGCACGCCGGCGGCCCCCGGGCAGGTGACGCGTTGCGCCGTACGGGGGACCCGGCGCACACGCCCCGCCGCGACCGCCCCGGCTCACCCGCCGGTGGTCACCGTCCGTTCCGGTGAGAATCCGCCCCAGGTCCCGTCCGGGAGCTTCGCGCGGATCCGCACCCGGTAGGACACCCCGGACTCCCGGCCCGCGTAGAAGCTGTGGGTGGCCCGGTCGCGGGGCGGGGTCCCGCCCCAGACGAGCGTGGTCGCCGGGCGTCCGTCGAGCTGGATCTCGTACTCCGTGATCACCCCGTCGGCGCGCGGCGGCCGCCAGGACAGCTCGATGGAGTACGCCCCGTCGACCCGGCGGATGCCGGCGCGGAACCCGGTGGGCGCGGTGCCCCGCCCGTCGTCCGCCCCCGGCGAGGTGGTGAGGCGTATGGCCGGGCTCACGGGAGAGACGTTGTCCGCCGCGTCCCGGGCGCGCACGGCGAAGGAGTAGCGGGTGCCGGGCCGCAACCCCGTGACCACGGCCGCCGTCTGCTGCCCGCCCACGCTGTGGATCTTCGAACCGCCCTGGAGGATGTCGTACGACGCCACGTCACGGTCGTCCGTCGAGGGCCCCCAGGACAGCTGTACCGCCCTGCTCCCGACCGTCCTGCCGTCCGGGCGCCCGGGACGGGTGGGGGCCCGGCGGTCCCCCGTCCCGGCGGCGGGAGTCGTGGCCCGGACCTGTGTGCTGGGCGGCCCGAGGTCCCCGGCGGCATCGCGGGCGCGGACCGTGAACACGTAGGTGGTGGCGGGGCGGAGCCGGGTGATGTCGGCCATGTGCTCGCCGCCCGGCACGTCCTTCATCTTCGTGCGGCCCCGGTACACCGCGTACCCGGCGATCCGCGGGCCGCCGGACGCCCGGTTCCACATGACGTGCACGCTGGTGGCGCTGCCCGCCTCGGCGGTGACGCCGGGCGGGGCCGGCGGCGGCCGGCGGCCGGGAGTCTCCTCGAGCGCGCAGCCGGACATGAGGAGCAGCGAGCCGCAGACCAGCGGCACCAGGGCGAGTGCCGGCACGGGAACGCGTCGCACGATCCTGCCCCCTCGGTCGTCGAGCCGGACGAGATTGGTCTGTACCTGACTCCATGTATGGCATGACTGACGCGGTCACATCAAGGGTTGGGTGCGGAGCGGTCCGCGTCGCGCGGGTGCTCGGCCCCGACGGCGACGCGGTGCGCGGCACGGCGGACGGATACGTATGCTGGTGTCCTGACACGGCGTGAACTCGCCTGATTTCCGGGCCTGTTCGCGTCGTACGGCGCGGGCCGCTGTCGTCGCCGATCCCGCGCCGACGAGAGCGGCCGAGCGGCCGGGGCCGAGTCGGGCCCGGCCCTCGGCCGCGCACCCGTCGCGCGGCGTGCCGTGATCCGTCCGGCCCCCTCCCGGTGGCCGTCCTCTCCGACCCCCACCACCTTGGGGTGGGTGTTCGTCATGTCCCCCAGGAGAGGGTCCTCATCGTGCGAGTCCGGTCGTTGACGCTGGCCGCCGTCGGCGCCGCCCTGCTGGCCCCGGTCGCCCTGCCCGCCCTGGCCCACCCGCAGCGCCCGGTGCACCACCGGGAGGGCGGGGTGACCGCCGCCGCCCTGCTGGCCAAGGCGCGTGGCTGTGTCCGGGTGTCCGAGGGGCTGTACAGGAGCGACGCGGGCACCCCCGCCGACATCCCGGTCTGCGGTGTCGACGGCGCGGTGTTCTGGAAGGCCGACATGGACATCGACTGCGACGGCCGGCCGAGCACGCACTGCAACAGCGCCACCGACCCGTGGTTCCAGCCCGCCACGTCGTTCCTGCAGTCCGACGGCCGGTACCTGCGCTCCGAGAGCCTGCCGTTCATCGTCGTCCCCGTCGCCAGCCGCCTCTGGGACCACCGGGTCCACGGCATCAGGGGTGGTTCGGTGGCCGCCGTCGTGTACAAGGACCGTGTCCAGTACGCCGTCGTCGGCGACACCGGCCCCCAGAACATCATCGGCGAGGCCTCGTACGCCACGGCCGAGGCCCTCGGCATCCGTCCCGACCCGCGCAGCGGCGGCACCGCGTCAGGTGTCACCTACATCGTCTTCGAGGACTCCCGGGTGACCCCGATCGAGAACCACGACGCCGCGGTGCGACTGGGGGAGGCGCTGGCGCGGAAGTGGGTGGGAGGTCCGGCGATGCGCAGGGGCGCGGCGATGCGCGGCGGAGTGGCGGGCTGACCCGGACGGGGGGGGGGGGGGGGGCGCGCGGCCCGCGGCGCCCCCCCCCACCCCACCACCAACACGGGGAG
>NZ_JBSFCF010000054.1:0-58668 GCF_053593335.1 Streptomyces sp. NPDC002324 | reverse complement strand
ACGCCCTTGGGGTCGCGGATGAACTTCTGCAGCGCCGGCTGCATCACCGTGGAGGTGAAGTCGGGGCGGCTGTCACGGTCCATGAACTGGGTGAGATGCTTCGCCTGGCTGATCATCTCGTAGCCCTTTTTCTGGAGGGCGCTGTAGCCGGAGGTGTCTGCCTTCGTGGAGGCGGCGATCAGGCTCGGGTCGGCCTTCAGGTAGATCTCTTCGGCCTGGGCCGTACCCAGGAATTCGAGTAGTTTGACGGATCCGGCATGGTTTGCGGGCTTCTTGCTGAGCATGATGCCGTCGGTCGGCGCCTCCACGGTGTCCTGCCCGTACGCCGGGTCGATCTCCGGGAAGGCGAAGAAGTCCAGGTCCTCCAGGTCGGCCTTGTCGGTGAACTGCTGAGCCACGAACATGCCGAGCATGTACATGCCGGCCTTCTTGGCCACCAGGGTCTGTGCTGCGTCCTGCCAAGTCCGACCGACCGCGCCCTCCTGGTGGTAGGGGAGGGTCTCGGCCCAGGTGTCGAAGACCTTGCGGACCTTCGCGTCGGTCCAGGACGCCTTGCCCGCCATCAACTCGACATGGAAGTCGTAGCCGTTGAGGCGGAAGTTGATCTGGTCGAAGGTGCCCATCGCCGGCCACGCGTCCTTGTCGCCGTACGCGATCGGGACGAGACCGTCCTTCTTCATCCGCTTGCACAGGGCGACGTACGCGTCCCACGTGGTGGGGACCTCGTAGCCGTACTGCTGGAAGACACTCTTGCGGTAGAAGACCGCCCACGGGGACGTGGTGAGGGGCACCAGGTAGTACTTCCCGTCCTGACCCTTGCTCAGGTCGTGCATGGCCGACGGGAAGTTGCCGCCGATCGTCTTCCACACGTCGTCGATCGGGGAGGCGAGCCCCTTGGCCGCGAAGAACTGCATCCGGTAGCCGGCGAACCACTGGAACACATCGTCCGGGGTGCCCTGCAGGTAGGTGTTGATCTGCTCCTGGAAGGTGTTGTGGTCCTTGGTGTTGATGTCGACCGCGATCCCGGACTGCTTCGTGAAGGCCGCGTAGATGTCGGCGTAACCCTTCTTCGGGACGGCGTCGGACGCGTTGGAGCCCACGGTGACGGTCTTGGTTTCCGACGGCTCGGAACTGCCTGCGCAGGCGCTCAGCAGGGGGATGCCGGCCCCCAGGAGCGTGGCTCCGCCGAGTCCGCGGAGCACGGTGCGGCGGCTGGCGCCACGCATGGGCCGACCAAGGGGTGAAGGGTGCATTTCGACTCCTGACAGGGCTGGCGGTACCCAGACTTGGCGCGTCAGCCAAGAAGGGTTGGCGAAGAGACGGCCGCTGCATGGCCAGAACTAAACACGATCGAACAAATGCGATCGGCGGATGCCAGGAAGCGTGAACGCTCCGTGTGTCGGCTGTCAAGACTCCACGTCGGGCGATGTGTGAGGCGTCAGGTCCGGCCAGGAGCCCGAAGGGCGGGCAGTCGGAGCCGGCGGACGGGGCCGACCCGGTCGGCCATCGAGTCGTTCCGTATGACGAAAAAGACCGCTTGAGCTGCGGGAACGAATGCCTGAAGCGCCTCCTCGGCGCCTGATGCATCTCCTCCGCCCCGACCACAGGCCCTGGCGTCCTCTCGCATCGGAGGCAAGTGGCGTCGCGTGCACTCTTGACGTGCGCTCGACTTGTGCGTACACATTGACCGCGCGGTCAGACCGCGCGGTCAGTAGATTGACCTCGTTCGATGGTGAACACGCGGCCATGAGGAGACTTCATGACAACTGGGGTGGAGCGCGGTGCGGCCTCCTCCGCGCCGCGCAGTGAGGACGTGGCCAGGCTGGCCGGCGTCTCACGCAAGACGGTCTCCCGGGTCCTCAACAACGAGCCGTACGTCTCCGAGGAGTCCCGTCGACGGGTCCTGGCGGCCGCCGACGAGCTCGGCTACCGGCTGAACCACGCGGCCAGGGCACTGGCCTCCGGCCGTACCCGGTCCATCGGTGTGGTCGCTCTGGCAACAGCCGGGTACGGAACCGCCTCCCTGCTGGTGGGCATCGAACAGGCCGTACGGGACGCCGGTTACGCGCTGCGCGTGGTCAACACGCCGGACGGCGACCCGCGAAGCATCGCCGGCGCGCTGGAGTCACTCCTGGAGCAGGGCGTGGACGGCATCGTCGTCTCCGTCCCCATCGTCGAGGGTGAAGTCCCGCTCGGCGTCGACGTGCCGGTCCTTTTCATCGGAGCGCCACCCGCCTTCACCGCTGCCCGGACACTGACCGTCGGCGTGGGTGCCCATCAGCTGGCCCGCGCGGCCACCGAACACCTGCTGGATCTGGGACACGCGACCGTCCATCACCTCGCCGGTCCGCGCCGGTGGTACGCCACCAAGGACCGTATCGAGGGATGGCGGGAGGCGCTGGCGGGCAGGGGCGCGCATGAACCGCCCGTGCTGAACGGCGACTGGTCGGCGGCCTCCGGGTATGCCGCGGGCCTCGGGCTGGCCTCGGACCGCTCGGTGACCGCGGTGTTCGCCGCGGGCGACGAGATGGCCATCGGACTGATCCACGGCCTGCGGGAAAGCGGTCGTCGTGTGCCGGAGGACGTCAGTGTCGTCGGTTTCGACGGCAACCCCGTCTTCGCCTACGTCTCCCCGCCTCTGACCACCGCCCGGCAGCCCTTCGAGGCGGCGTCGAGCGAAGGAATCCGGCTTCTCCTCCACGCCATCGAGAACCCCGACACCGAACTGCCGCCGGAGAACGACCCACCCGTCGAACTGATCGTCCGCGGATCCACCGCGCCTCCGCCCTCCGTCTGATTCACCCCACCCCCTGTCACTGCCCCGGCGCACCCACACGCCGGGCCCAAGGCCCCGACAAACCGCGCATGTCGCGCCGCGCCCCCACGCTCGCGCATCGCGCCCGGCAGCGTCGCCCGGCTGTCCCCGGGCGATGCGCCCAACGAACTCCGCCGCGTCACATTCCGGGCCGTTCCGAGCCGGCGGACACCGAAACACACCTTCCCCATCCCCTGGGAGCCGCAATGTCCCCAGCGCAGACAGGCGCCAGATCCGGCGCCGTTCCGCGTCCCCGTCCCCTCTCCCTCTTGTCCCTGGCCTTCGTCCTGTTCGTCGCGGCGATGACCATGGTCCTGCCCGCCGGTCGGGCGGACGCCCTGGCCCGCCCCTCGCAGACGATGTACACCCCGCCATCGGGTGCGCCTGCCCCCGGCTCGCTCTACCCGCGAGGACTGCGTCTGCAGCACGGCGGCTCGGCCAACGGCACCATCCTCGCCACCTTCGAGCAGTACACCAACGGCACACCGGTCTTGCCGATCTACCGCAGCACCGACAACGGCAACTCCTGGACCAAGATCTCCGATGTCGCCGACACCCAGAACGGGTGGGGCATGCGCTGGGAACCGGAGCTGTTCGAGCTCCCCACCGCGATAGGAGACTTCCCGGCCGGGACCATCATGGCCGCCGGGCTCTCCGTTCCCAGCGACCGGTCCGCCACCAAGATCGACATGTACGCCAGCACCGACCACGGCCAGACCTGGACCTTCGTCAGCAACATCGCCACCGGCGGAAAGGCTTTTTCCAGCAACGGCCAAACCCCCGTGTGGGAACCGTTCTTCCTGGTCCACAGCAACAAGCTCATCGTCTACTACTCCGACCAGCGCGACCCCGCCCACGGGCAGAAGCTCGTGCACCAGGTCAGCACGGACGGAATGAACTGGGGGCCGGTCGTCGACGACGTCGCCGTATCCCCCTACAGCGCCCGCCCCGGCATGACCACCGTCGCGAAGATGCCGAACGGCAAGTACATCATGACGTACGAGTACGGCGGGGCCCCCGAGAAGAACTTCGCCACCTACTACAAGATCTCCGCCGACCCGGAGGCGTTCGACTCCGTCACCGGCCAGGTACTGAGGTCGACCGACGGCTACGTCCCCTGCTGCACCCCGTACATCACCTGGCTGCCCACCGGCGGCCCCAACGGCACCCTCGTCGTCGCGTCCAACAGCACCGACGACCTGTTCCTCAACACCCAGAACGGTGACCCGAGCGCCTGGACCCGGATCCGGTCCAACGTCGCCGCCGGCTACAGCCGCGGCCTGCTCCCCCTGTCCGACGGACACAGCCTGGAGGTCTTCACCGGAGGTCCCAACGGCAGCACCGTCAACCCCCTCCAGTACAGCACGATCGACCTGGGCGGCGGGATCTCCGACGGCGCCACCTACACCGCCTCCAACGCGGGCAGCAACCTCATGCTGAGCATCGCGGGCGGTTCCACCGCCAACGGCACGAACGCCACCCAGCAGAACGCCGACAACGCCACCGACCAGCAGTGGCGCTTCGTGCAGCAGAGCTCCGGCTACTTCAAGATCTTCAATGTCGCCAGCGGCAAGGTTCTCGGTGTGGAGAGCCAGTCCACCGCCGACGGCGCCAAGATCCTTCAGTGGGACGACAACGGCACCCTGGACCACGAATGGGCCGTCTCCCCGCACCAGGCCGGCGGGTACAGCATCACCAACCGTGTGACCGGCAAGCACCTGGAGATCCCCAACGCCTCCACCGCGGCCGGTACCGCCGCCGTCCAGTGGAGCGGCACCGGTTGCGCCTGCCAGCGCTGGAACCTCACCCAGACCGCTCTGCCCCCGCTGGGTACCGGGCAGTACGTCCTCGTCAACAAGAACAGCGGGAAGTACCTGGACATCCCGCAGGGCTCGACCGCCACCAACACGGCAGCGCAGCAGTGGCAGAACTCGGCCTGCTTCTGCCAGCTGTTCACCTTCCAGTCCGCGGGCAGCGGAGCCTGGAACATCAGGAACGTCAACAGCAACCTGAATCTGGACATCCGTAACGGCTCCACCGCCGCCGGAGCCGCCGTCGTCCAGAACACGCCGTCCACCGCTACCTCGCAGAGGTGGACTCTCACCGACGCGGGTAACGGCTACTACGAACTCAAGAACGTGGGCAGCGGCTTCAACGCCGCCGTAGCCCAGTCCCTGACCAGCAACGGCGCGGCAGTCGTGCAGTGGAACGACCTGAACAACGACGACCAGCTCTGGAAGATCGTCCGCATCAACTGAGTGGCTGCGCATGGTGTGGGAGCGGGCGTGTATCCACGCCCGCTCTCCGCTTTGCCAGGCGGTGAGCCGGCCCCCGCTCGTCGCCCCGTGATGCCCTGCGGCACTGACCGCAGCCATGTGGGCTGGCTGCGTGTCGTCGGGCTGCCCTCCCTCGCACAATCCCGCTGTGGACGTCCTACGGGAGATGCTCCGCCCCTGGGCATTCATCGGGTGGTGGTCTGCCGTGTACTCAGGTCGCACCGGACGACGCTCGCCGCTCGGCGGGCGCGGGCACCAGGTCCTCGTGGTCAGTGGCGATCGGGAGGAGGGCAAGCTGCTCACCATGGAGTTGGCGGGCTACCGAACTCTCGCCGCGGTCTCCGGGACCGAAGGGATGATGAGGCTCGCGGATCGCCGGTTCGACCCGGTGGTCGGGGATGCCGGCCTCTCGGACAGCGCCCGCTTCACCCAGGGACGCCGCGTGACACCGGCGGACCGGCCTCGGCTCCTCTTCCCGGCCGCCTGCGACGAGCTGGCCGGCCTCGTTTCCGAACTCATTCCGGGTGTCGAGGACTACGTCACCAAGCCTCTCCCTATCACCGAGGTTCTCGCCCGGGTCCAGAGCCTGCTGCGCGACCGTGACCATGAGCGCGACGTGACCATGCCCCGCGACGGCGAGCTGGTCCTGGACGACACGACCTGCCGTGCCACCCGTGGTCTCAGGCCGCTCGATCTCACCCCCGCCCGAGTACCGGCTGCTGCGGCATCTGCTGGCGAGCGCGGGGCGGGTGCTGTCGAAGGAACAGATCAGCCGGCACGTCTGGGGCGACATCCGGGCCGGGCGCGCCATCGAGAAGCCCGTGGAGCGCCTACGGAACAAGCTCGACGCGCTGGTCCGGAACAACATGCGCCTGCACCTGGCCGCCGGAATGCGTGACTTCATCCCCGGGAACGCCCAGTGGCTCACCGTCTTCCAACTGCCCTCCCACGCGCCCGACCTGAATCCACAGGCGGGTGTCTGAGCGCTTGGCTAGCGGAGATCGGCAATCTCGCCGCCGCCGACCCCGGGCAGATCACCTGGGCCGTGAAGCGCAGGCTCAAGCAGATCCAGTACCGCCCTGATCTGATCGACGCCTGCCTCGCCGTCACCGAACTCATCCCGGACAGTTGAGCGGTATTTTGCCACCGTATCTCGACGGGTGAGGCCGCGTTCTCCGGCACGATCGTGTATTGCGGAAGGCAGCACCACCCGGTGCACGGCCTGATCCACGTCCTGGGCTACCAGAACACCGCCATGAATCTGGCGGACGGCCCGAACGCCATGCTGCTGCACCTGCCCACCACGCAGCTCACCCCCAGGCACTTCCTCTCCGCTGGGCGCACCAGCGATGTCCTGCGCCGTATGGTCGCCGCTGTCGAACCCGTTGCCGCCGGAGCCCACGACATCGCGTGGATGAGCGCGGAACCGCAGCCCGTCCAAATCTTCGACCATGACGTCTACACGGTGCTCCTGGCCACCGACCCCACCGCGGTTCCCACCGCACTGCGACAAGTGCCGGCGCACCGTCGGCCTGACCTCGACCCGGACCTCCTGCGCTTCTACGCCGACCACTTTCCTGACCACACCATCGCCGTGTGCTGCTTCGACAACGCCGACGCGCAACGCGCCAAGCCCCTGCTGCTGTGGTACCCGCCTCTCGACCCCGACCAGTTGACCGTGCCGGCCCTGGACAGCCACACCGGAGCGGCACCGGACCTCGACGCCGCCGTGACCGTGGACCACTGGGTCCTGCTCTCCACCGACCAAGCCCCGGCCGACTGGGGTGAACCCGTCGACTACCCCGGCAACATGCGCCACAGCCTGCGCGCCTTCCTTCCCACCGCGGTTGTGGGCCGGTACTACGGCGAAGGGCAGACCCTGCTCAACGGAGACTTCACCATCAGCCACCGGAGCCTTCTCGCCGGCGACCTTGACCGAATCGAGCGCCTGCAACCGGCTCGCCGCTGACAAGGCAGGACGACCGGGTTGTCGCACGTCAGCCGAGCCGACATCACCGATGCAGGTTCAGGGCAGCCTTTTTCTGCGGCCGACATGACATGTCGGTCGTCGCAGAGAGTGTTGTCGCGAGGGTGTCCACGTCGCCCGCTCAAAACGATCCTGGACACCCGCGTTCTCATCTCCGCAGGCACCCCTTGGGGCCACACCACCAGGAGGAACCAGTGTCATACCCGCAACGGCTCACCCCCGAGGAGAAGCTCGCCGACGCGAAGAAGCTGCTGAGCCTCCCGCGTATCGTCGTGATCTGCGGCTCCACCCGCTTCATGACCGAGATGAACGAGGCCGATCTGCGGGAGACCAAAGCCGGAAGGATTGTCGTCAAACCGGGCTGTGACATGAAGTCGCCGCACGAACTTCGGTCCGATCCCATCGAGGCCGAGGCGCTGAAGGTTCGGCTCGACGATCTGCACCGGGCGAAGATCCGGCTCGCTGATGAGGTGCTTGTGGTCGGCGCCTACATCGGAGACAGCACCCGAGCCGAAATCGCCTACGCCCGGTCGCTGGGCAAGCCCGTGCGGTTCACACACCCCGAGGTCGACCCTGACGCCTGACCGCCCGCTGCCACATCGGCAACCAGGGCCGGCAGCCCGCCGCCCACCCGGCCGGGTTACACACTCCGACGATGTGGCAGTTCGTTACGGCGTTGGTGGCACATCGGCCACCGTCTGCCAGTGGTGGCCGTGCACCCGCCCCGATGCGGCCCCACGCACGGGACAGATCGCGGTGCCTTGCGGAGTCCGCGCCCGCGCCACGATCCGCTCGCCCTCGTCGGCAACATTCTCCATGACCAGCGGGAACAGCCCCGAGAACACCGTCTGGACAAGCTTGTTGCCATCCATCACATGAAGGTCAACGATCCTCACAACTCTTCGTCGCCACCGAATATGAGTCAGGGCCGAACGTCTTACAGTCCCGGTTCGACTGCTGAGCCGTGACCGCGACCGGCTGGGCGCCTGGATGCTGAACGGCTCATCGCGGAGGCCGGTTGAAGCAGGTGGGACCTCCCCCCCCGTAAGCGTCGTCCTTTCCAACGGCGTCGGGAACTGCCTCGGAGAACACCTCCGGAACGCTGCAACCATTGTGAAGGCGGCACATCAGGAGTGCCGTGCGACGAGGTGGCAGGAGCAGCGACACACCGTTGGCCACGCCCCCGGCACCGAAGTCGGACGGGGCGGACGAGGCCAGTGCTCTGCGCGTGCGTAGGTGCTCCCGGCGGTGGCAATCCTCGGGTCAGCGGGCGACGGGCCATCCGCCGCTCCAGTTCAAGAGGTTGATGCCGAGTTTGGGCCTGCCGTTGTCGTTGCCGTCGTAGTAGTGGTAGACGATCAGATCGCCGTCGGCGTCCTTCATGATCGACTGGCCGCCGGGGCCGATGTACCGGCCGTGGGACTCCAGCACCGGTGTCCCGCCGTTGTTCATGAGCGCGACGCCGTTCTTGTCGTGGTACGGCCCGGTCACGCTGGTGGCACGTCCGACCTTCACCTTGTAGGTGGAGCCGGTGCCGGCGCAGCAGGTGTCGAAGGACGCGAAGAGGTAGTAGAAACCACCCCGTTTGACGACGAAGGGCGCCTCAACGGCCTTGGTGCCGGTGGGGCGGGAGGCGAGCGAGTACCGGGTGGTGTTGCCGGTGAGCTGCTTGCCGGTGGCGGGATTGATCTGGATCATCTTCAGCCCCGTCCACCAGCTCCCGAAGGACAGCCACCAGGTGCCGTTGTCGTCGACGAAGAGATTGGGGTCGATGGCGTTGTAGTCGTCGGAGGCGGTGGAGGAGTAGACGATGCCGTAGTCGGTCCAGGAGCCGGGGAGGCCGGTCGCCGAACCCGCCAGCCCGATGGCCGACTTGTTCGACCCGAAGGTCGAGACGGAGTAGTACAGCAGGTACTTGCCTCCCTGGTACGAGATATCCGGTGCCCAGGCCTCGGTCGCCCCGTACGACGACCACCAACCCGGCCTGGTGGAGAAGGCGTCGCCGCCCGCGCCGAAGGCGATCCGATCGGTGGAGGTGCGGTAGGACAGACCGCCTCCGGTGGCGTAGAGGAGGTAACGCCCGGCGGAGGTGCGGATCATCGTCGGGTCATGGACGACGGTGGCCCCCGTGACCGAGCCGGGGTCGGGGAAGGCGGAGGCGGCGGTGGGTGCCAGGGCGAGCAGTACCGCGGCCGAAATGGCCAGGAGCCCGACTCTGCGGGAGGGTCGGAACGAGCGGGATGTGCGGGGGGTCTGAGAGGTAGGGGGGTAGTGGCTCATGCGGACGCTCCTAGGTGGGGGTGCCGTTCGTCAGGTCGAACAGCTGTCGCGTCATCGGCCGGAACCGTAGAATCGAACACCCTGTGCGTCAATAACCCGCGCCGCAGACATTCGAAGTCGAACCTCGTCCTGGGCGACGGTGCCGGCATCCGCCTCCGCGGTCCCTCACCGAGCGGTTTCTCGGTGAGGTGGGCCTGTCGCCGAAGACCTTCGCCCGAGTCTTGCGCTTCGAGCACGCGCACGAACTGGCGGCGGCGCAGGACCCGCTCCCGTGAGGCGATGTGCCAACCGCCTCTGGCTATACCGATCAGGCCCATCTCGTTCGGGACGGGCGCGAGTTCACGGGCCGATCGCCGACGGCCCGGCGTCGCAGCGAAGTCCACCTCGGAGCTTGTGGCGGTCAGGGGTGCGAAGGCGGTGGAGGCCAGGCGCCGGCGAGGGTGACGATGGTGAGGGCGCGGATGCGGTCCTCGCCCCACCAGCGGGTGAGGGCGGCGAAGGCGGGCTGGTAGAAGGTGGCGGCCATGGCGACGCCGGCCAGGAGCCAGGAGCCAGGAGCCAGGAGCCAGGAGCCAGGAGCCAGGAGCCAGGAGCCAGGAGCCAGGCGGCGGTGAAGGCGATCAGGTTGGGCGCGGAGGCGATGGCCAGCACGGCGATGACGCCCAGGACGAAGCCGGTGGTCATCACGGCGCGCGGGCCCCGGCGGTCGAGGATGCGGCCGACGGCTATGCCGGTGACGGCGGAGATCAGGAGCGCGCCCGATAAGGCGGTGGTGGTGGCCGTGGACGACCAGCCGGTGGAGGCGGTGATCTGCGGGTTGAGGACGGGGAAGGCGTAGTAGACGATCCCCCAGCTGGTGATCTGGGTGGCGCACAGGGCGGGCAGCGCGGCGCGGGGCCGTGACAGGACCCCCGTCCCGGTCACGGCCCCGCTGGCACGGAGGTCGGTCATCGGCGGATCAGCAGCAGCCGCCCGCGGCGACCGGTTCCTTCGCGCCGGTGTCGGCCTCGGCTGTGCCGGTGCAGCAGGTGCTGCCCTGCTGTTTGGCGAGGGAGTCGGCGTCGGCCTTGACGACGTACACCTCCCAGGGTTCCTGGCCGGGGCCGTGGACCCAGACCTTGTCCTGGAGGGCGTAGCAGCAGGTGGTGTCGTTCTCCACGGCGGTGGGCAGGCCGGCCTCGCCCAGGCGGGCCGTGGCGGCATGGACGGCCTCGGTCGTCTCGACCTCCACGCCGAGGTGGTCCATGCGGGTCGCCTCGCCCGCGGTGCCTTCGATGAGGACGAGCTTGAGCGGGGGCTCGGTGATGGCGAAGTTGGCGTAGCCGTCGCGGAGTTTGGCGGGCTCGGTGCCGAAGAGCTTCGTGTAGAAGGCGATGGACGCGTCGAGGTCGGGGACTCGGAGGGCGAGCTGTACGCGGGATGTCATGGCGAACCTCCTGAGGTGGGTGAAGTGTTCAGCAGCCGCCGGAGGTGGTGGCCGGGGCGCCGATGCCGATCTGGAGGGTGGAGGGCGCGGCGCAGCATCCACCGCCCTCGCTGCTCTGGGCGGCGTCGGGGTCGTCGAACAGGCCCGCGCCGCCGCACACGCCGGTCTCCGGGAGGGTGAGTTCGACGCGCTCGGCGGCCTCGCGGTCCCCGGCGATCGCCGCGGTGATGGAGCGGACCTGCTCGTAGCCGGTCATGGCGAGGAAGGTGGGGGCGCGGCCGTAGGACTTCATGCCCACCAGGTAGACGCCCTGCTCGGGGTGGGACAGCTCGTTCACGCCGTGCGGATACACGGTGCCGCACGAGTGCACATTCGGGTCGATCAGCGGCGCCAGGGCGCTCGGGGCCTGGAGGCGTTCGTCGAGGCCGAGGCGGAGTTCGGTGAGGAAGGACAGGTCGGGACGGAAGCCGGTCAGGACGATGACCTCGTCGACCGGGTCCAGACGACGGCCGTCCTCGGCGACGAGGACCAACCGACCGCCCTCGCGCTCCACGGCCTGGGTGCGGAATCCGGTGACCGCGCTCGCGTGGCCGGCCTCGACAGCCGCCTTGGCACGCAGGCCCAGCGCTCCGCGCGCGGGCAGCTCGTCCGCCTCGCCACCGCCGTACGTGCTCGCGCCGATGCCACGGCGCAGGATCCACACGGCGTGGGTCCCGCGCTCCTCCTTGGCGAGATCGGCGAGGTAGGCGAGGGCGGTGAAGGCGGAGGCACCCGAGCCGATCACAGCGGTGCGCGTGCCCGCGTACCGGGCGCGTACGGCCGGGTCGCCCAGGTCGGGGACCTGGTAGGAGATGCGCTCGGCGGCGGTCTTCTCGCCGAGGGCGGGCAGGCCGTCGGCGCCCATCGGGCTGGGGGTGGACCAGGTGCCGGAGGCGTCGATGACGGCGCGGGCGGTGATCCGCTCCTCGCGGCCGTCGGCGAGCTGGATGTGCACGGTGAAGGGCTGCTCGTCGCGGCCGGAGTCGACGATGCGGTCCCGGCCCGCGCGGGCGACGCCGGTGACCGTGGCGCCGTAGCGGACCTTGTCGCCGAGGACGTCGGCGAGCGGCTGCAGGTACTTCCCGGCCCAGTCGCCGCCAGTGGGGTAGGCGGCGCCGTCCGGGCGCACCCAGCCGGTCGGGGCGAGGAGCTTCTCGGCCGCCGGGTCGGTGACCTCGGCCCAGGGGGAGAACAGCCGTACGTGCGACCAAGCCCGTACGGCGGTGCCGGCAGACGGCCCGGACTCCAGGACGAGCGGTTCCATGCCGCGCTCGATGAGGTGGGCCGCGGCGGCCAGGCCGATCGGGCCGGCTCCGACGACCACGACGGGCAGCTGGTCGGTGGTGGGCACGCTGTTAATGGACTCGGCCACGAGATTCCCCTTTGCTTCGACATTTGTCGATGGCTTGCGCGATCCAGCATGACACCTGTATCGATGAGCGTCAACATAGACATTCATCAAATTAAGGAGACAGGGATCGTGGAACAGGTCGATGTCGCGGTGATCGGTGGCGGCCAGTCCGGGCCGGCCGCAGCGCACGCTCTTCGCGAGCAGGGGCTTAAGCCGGTGGTGCTGGAGGCATCCGACACAGGCGGCAGGGGCGTGGCCGCGCTACTACGACAGCCTCACCCTCTTCTCGCCGGCCCGGTACAGCTCCCTGCCCGGCCTGCCGTTCGGAGGCGACCCGGACCGCTACCCGCACCGCGACGAGGTCGTCGCCTATCTGCTGCGCTGCGCTGCGCTGCGCTGCGCTGCGCTGCGCTGCGCTGCGCCGACCGGCCGGAGGCCGAGATCCGTACCCGGACCCGGGTACGTGACGTCCGCCCCGAAGACGGCGCGTTCGCGCTGGGCCTGGAGGGTGGCGGGCGGCTCGTGGCGCGCGCCGTGATCGCGGCCACCGGCACCTTCGGCCGCCCTCACTGGCCGGGCCTTCCGGGGCTTGGGGCCTACACCGGAGCCCTGCTGCACGCCGCCGACTATCGGACGCCCGAGCCGTTCGCCTGGCAGCGGGTCGTGGTCGTGGGCGCCGGGAACTCCGCGGTACAGATCGCCGCCGAGCTCGCCGGGCGGGCGCGGGTGACGCTCGCGGCGCGGCATCCGGTGCGCTTCGCCCAGCAGCGCACCCTGGGCCGGGACATGCATGGGTGGCTGGCCCGCACCGCGCTCGACACGCTGCCCGTCGGCCGCTTCCTTTCCTCGCCGCCCGCCCAGCCGGTCATCGCGACGGCCGCTACCGGGCCGCCGTCACCTCCGGGCGGCCGGACCGGCGACCAGTGTTCACGGGCGCCAGCGGCACCGAGGTCACCTGGGCCGACACAAGCATGGAGGACGTGGACGCGATCGTGCCGGCCACCGGCTACCGCCCCGACCTGGACTACCTCACCCCGCTCGGTGCCCTCGACGCCACTGGACACCCTCGCCACCATGGATGTCGCTGACGAACCCTGGGCTGGCCTACGTCGGGCTGGAGTGGCAGCGCGGCCTGTCGTCGAACTCCCTGCGCGGAGTCGGGCGGGACGCCGCCCGGCACGTTGCCGCCCACCTCGCCCGCACCTGAGGCGGTCCGGCCCTCGCCCGCACCTGAGGCGGTCCGGCCCTCGCCCGGCTGCTTCGACATGTGTCAACATAGATGCATGTCGAACACGAAGGTGCTGCCGCTGTTGGATGCCGCCATGGGCGATGAGGCGGCGCCGTGCTGCCCGCCGTTGACGGAACGCCCCTTCACGGTGGAGGAGGCCGAGACGGCCGCGCGGATGTTCAAGGCGCTCGGAGACCCGGTACGGCTGCGGCTGTTCTCCGCCGTGGCCTCGCACGAGGGCGGCGAGGCGTGCGTGTGCGACATCTCCGACGTCGGCGTCTCCCAGCCGACCGTCTCCCACCACCTGAAGAAGCTCAAGGAGGCCGGCCTGCTCACCTCCGAACGGCGCGGCACCTGGGTCTACTACCGCGTCGAGCCGTCCGTGCTGGCTGCGATGGGCAAGCTGCTGACCATAGCCCCGGCCGCAGCCTGACCACCACGACGGTGAAGGCCGCCACACCGGCTGTACGGGGACCGGTCCGTTGTCGCGCACCCCGGGTAGTCCCGGATACTGCGTTGCGGACGGCCGCGCTCGCCGCCACGTTCGTCACCTCCCTCGTCGGCGCCGCCGCCTACGCACTGCCGTCACTCGTCAGCTCCGGAGACGTCGCCCCCGACTGGAGGCTCGGCCTCGTCTGCGGCACCGGCGGACTGATCGGCGGCCACCTCGGCGCCCGCCTCCAACCCCGCCTGCCCGAATGAGCCCTACGTTTTCTGCTCGGCACCCTCGCCACAGCCCTCGGCGCCCTGTATGCCGTCCAGACCCTGAGCTGAACCCCGGTCCCAGGAACACAGACGGGACACCTGACACACGAACTCGGCACGGGTTCCTGCACTGTGTCCGGCACACGTGCAGACTGGCGCACTGCAAGTGCGAGCTGCGGATGCCCGTCGTCGCAGGTCTGCGGCCTGGGTCCTCACGCGAGCAGGCCGGCGATCTCGCGGGCAGCCTCCCGGGCGGGGCGTCCGACGCCGATGAGGGTGGCGGAGGCGGGGCCGGTCCAGTCGCCGTAGCCGAGCAGGTGCAGGCGTGGCTCGCCGTGCGCGCGGGTGCCGGTCGTGGCGATATGGCCGCGTGGGCCGCGGAGTTGGAGCGGGGCGAGGTGAGACAGGGTGGGCCGGAAGCCGGTGCACCAGATGATCGTGTCGGCCTCGCCACGGGTGCCGTCGGCCCACTCGACGCCGCCGGAGTGGAGCCGGGTGAACATCGGGCGCGCGGTGAGCAGGCCGCGGTCGCGGGCTTCGCGTACGGGCGGGACGGCGACGATGTCCCCGAGCGAGGCGACCCCGCCCGTGTCCGTGCTCCCTTGATCGAGGGCGCGGCGGCGGGCGGTGGCCGTGTCGAACAGAGCGCGGCCGTCGATGTCGTCGGCCAGGAAGCGCGGCGGGCGGTGGGTGACCCAGGTCAGCCGGGTGTCGTGCGCGAGGTCGGCGGCGATCTGGGCGCCGGAGTTGCCGCCCCCGACGACGATCACGCGGCGTCCGGAGAAGTCTTGCGGCCGCGTGTACTCGACCGTGTGCAGTTGGCGGCCTTCGAAGGCCGCGCGGCCGGGGACGGCTGGCAGGAAGGGCCGCCACCAGGTACCCGTCGCGCTGATCACGGAGCGGGCCTGCCATGTGCCCGAATCGGTCTCCACGCGCAGGAACACGCCGTCCTGGTGGACGCCGGTCGCGCGGACGGGCCGCTCGACGGGGAGTTCGTACCGCTTCTCGTATTCGGTCAGGTACTCCACCACGTGCCGGGCGTCGGGGTAGGTCCGGCCGGTCTGCGGCGGCATGAGGCGGCCGGGCAACGAGGAGTACGCGGCCGGTGAGAACAGGTGCAGCGAGTCCCAGGCGTGCTGCCAGGCACCGCCCGGTGTGGTCTGGGCGTCGAGGATGACGAAGTCGAGACCGAGGCGGCGCAGGTAGTAGCCGGCGGCGAGCCCGGCCTGGCCGCCGCCGATCACCACCACCTGCGTCTTGTGGCTCATTCGGCCGATCGTCCGGGCATGAAGATGAGGGCCACCAGGGCCAGTCCGACCACGCCGCCGATGAGCTGCATGCCGATGAAGCCCAGGACCGAGCCGGGTGCGATGCCCGCGAAGGTGTCGGTGAAGGCGCGCCCGATGGTCACCGCCGGGTTGGCGAACGACGTCGACGACGTGAACCAGTACGCGGCGCCGATGTAGGAGGCGACGGCCACGGGCGCGTACTGCAGCCGGTCGGCGCGCGCCAGGCCGAAGATCAGCAGGATCAGGCCGGCGGTGGCGACGATCTCACCGAGGAGCAGGTGCCCGGCAGAGCGGTCGTGGGTGGACCACTTCACCAGCGGCTCGGCGAACATCGCGTCCGCGAGGATCGCGCCGGCGATCGCGCCGACGATCTGCGCGGGCAGATACACGGCCACCTCGCGCGGGGTGACTCCGGGACCGCCGCGGCGGGCGGTCCACCACTCGGCGAGGGTGACGACCGGGTTGAAGTGGGCGCCGGAGACGGGGCCGAGCAGGAGGATCAGGATGCCGAGGCCGAAGACGGTGGCCGTGGAGTTGGCCAGCAGTCGCAGGCCGACGTCCGCGGTGAGTTCGGTGGCCTGGATGCCGGAGCCGACCACGATCGCCACCAGCAGGGCGGTGCCTATGAGTTCGGCGGCGGCCCGGGCGACCAGGGGAGTACGCGGAGGGGTGGCCCCCGGCGCGGGTGCGGGAGCGGATGGCGCGGTCTCCGCGGTCGGGGCGGCTTCGGCGGCGGTCATGGGCAGGCCCTCTTGTTCTCGGCTGCGGTGCGAGCGGACTCGGCCAGGTCGGCGAACCGGCCGGCGAGTGAGGCGATGACGTCGGGCTTGAGCCGGTAGTAGGTGAACCGGCCGCACGGCTCCGTCTCGACGACGCCGGCCTCGCGCAGCACTCTCAGGTGGTTGGAGAGGTTGGTCTGCCGGGCACCGGTCTCCTCCACGAGGTGGGTGGTGCACAGCATCTCTTTGGCGAGCAGGGTCACGATTTGGAGCCTGAGCGGGTCGGCCAGCACCCGGATCAGGTCAGTGTCGACTGACGTCATCATGTGCTGATACTGTCACATCAGTGGTGACTGACACCATCGGGTGCTGACACCATTCGCACTTGATCCGGTCGTGAGACGAGAGAGACCTCTGATGTCCGACAAGCCCTCTGTGCTGTTCGTCTGTGTCCACAACGCCGGCCGTTCCCAGATGGCCGCCGCGTGGCTGACCCATCTGGCCGGGGACCGTGTAGAGGTCCGTTCCGCCGGTTCCAACCCGGGCGCGGGCGTCAACCCGGCCGCCGTCGAGGCCATGGCCGAGGTCGGCATCGACATCTCCGCCGAGGTGCCGAAGATGCTCACCGTGGACGCGGTCGAGGATTCGGACGTCTGCATCACGATGGGCTGTGGCGACACCTGCCCGGTCTTCCCCGGCAAGCGGTACCTGGACTGGCAGTTGGAGGACCCGGCGGGCCAGGGGGTCGAGGCCGTCCGTCCGATCCGGGACGAGATCAAGGTGCTGGTCGAGGGCCTGATCAAGGAGATCGCGCCGGAATCCCAGGCATGAGCACGGCCGAGAACACCACGGACATACGCAACGTGCGACGAACGTTTAACCTCGCGAAAGCGCGAGGCTAACCAATCATCCATCAACCCTCACCCCCGTGCGTCCCCCACCGTGAGAGACGGCATGAACACCTGTTCCCGCTCAGCGGCCGTGGCTAACACGTGATCAATGCTCTGCAACGTCCCGCGCGAGCCGCTCGTCGTCGTCGAGCTGCTCGCGTAGCCACGGCAGGAACTCGTCGGGCGGCGGGGGATGCGCGAAACGGCCCCGTTATCTGCGGCATCGGGCCCCGGTACGCTTAGCGCACGTTTTGACGTCGCTGTTCCTCAACCCCCGAGGAGGCCCGCGAGTTCGTCAAAACTGAAGGCTGCTGGGCGTGGCCGGGAGAGGTCGGCAAAACCACCGTCAAGACGGTCTACGCCGTCACCAGCCTGACCGCCGAGCAGACCACCCCGTCCCAGCTCGCCCAACTCGTCCGCGACCACTGGAAGATCGAGGCCCTGCACCACGTCCGCGACACCACCTTCGCCGAGGACGCCTCCCAGCTGCGGACCGGCAACGCACCCCGCGCGATGGCCACCTGGCGCAACCTCGCCATCGGAGCCCTACGCACGGCCGGAGTGAAGAACATCGCGGCCGGCCTCCGCCGCAACGCCCGCGACCCTCGCCGCCCCCTCGCACTCCTCGGCCTCGGGTGATCACGAACCGAACGTCACGCAACTGCGCCGAAGCCCCCTGGGGCATACGTGACCACGGCACGGCATCCCACCGGGACTCTGCCCACCGGCCTACTCGCCCGGCGGAACTCGAACGAAGCCCTCGGTCCAATCGTCCTCATCGAGCTCGCAGGCGTCGAAGTAGAAGCACTCAGGTTCATCACGGAAGCCCGGTAGAAGTCGAGCCTGACGCACACGCTCTTCAACCCGTTCAAGGGTTGAGTAGATACCGAGCAGCTTTACGTCGTCGCCGTCCGACTCGTCGCAGAACACACCGCTCTCCTCGACGTGCACTGTCGAGCCGTCGTCGCCAGCTTCGTTCTGGTGGCCGACATGCCACAGCGGATACACGATCACGGACGAGAAGCTATCAGCACGCGAGTTCGTGGGGCCTGCGACGTTCGGCGCCCCTCACCTCCCGGGACCTCACGAACACAAACCGGGCATCACGCGACTACGCCGAGGCCCTGCGAAGACCTCCGCGAGGTGGAGGGGGCCGGGGCCTTTGACCATGGCTTCTTCGAGTTGGCGGTCGACGCGGAGCCGCTCCGGGGTCGCGTCCTGTCCGCGCATCGGAGCGCTGATCCAGTGGTTGCTGGCGCGGCCGGTCGTGTTGGCGGTCCGGTTGTTGATCAGCAGGTGGAGGTTCGCCGTGTTCGGCCACCGGTTTCGCCGGTGCTCCAGCCAGCCAGCAGCAGCTTCATGGTGAGGTCGTCGAGTGGGCGGACGCGTCCGGCGATGGACAGCCGGCGGTTGCCGAGGTCGGCGTCGTCGAGCATGAGGTTGGCGATCTGGGCGACTCGGGCGGCGTGGATCGCCGCGAGTGCGAGGATGAGCCGCGTCGCCGGGGTGGTGGCCGCCGCCACGGAGCGGTCGACCTGTTCGGGGACGAGCGGTTGCAGCACGGCGTCCTCGTATTGCCCGACCTTGATCCGGCTGGTGGGGTTGCGGAAGATCAGTCCGTTCCGCTTGGCCCAGGAGAACAGGGGGCGCAGGGGGACGAGTTGGTCGTGGCGCTGGTGGCCGTGCAGTGTCTTGATGTAGGTGAGGACGTCGTCGCGGGTCACTTCCCGCAGGTGGTCGTAGGGGTTCGAACATTCCAGCAGGGCTGGGCGGACTCGGTTGAGGTAGAGCCAGACTCGTGCCTTCCCGTCGCGGGAGACCGCGGGGGCCGCCGTTGCGCAGGATGTGGGTCCAGCGCTCGGCCTCCCAGCGGATGCCGGGTGCGAGACCCTCCAGCCTCTCGGCGAGTCAGCGTTCGAAGGAGGGTTCGCTGTCGTCCTCGACGATCCCCATCTCGCCCAGGGCCGTGACGGTGTGGCCGACCGGCAGGTCCAGGGCCCGCAGCGGGGCGAAGATCTCCGTGTGGCGGATGACGTCGCTCTCGCCGTAGGCGGTGAGGACGAGGGCCAGGTCGCGGTTGACGGCGAAGAGGATGTTGCGTCCCCAGCCGCGGGTCTCGGCGAGCCGGTGGGCGAGGTACTTTGCCCTGGCCAGCCACGGGCTGGCCAGGGCGGCGTCGGCCGGGGCGAGCCGGCTGTAGTCACGGGGGATCTGTGCGAACAGCGGTGGCTGCCGCGAGCCGGGATCCGGGCGACAGGCCGGTGCAGGAGGCGGTTTGCGCGGGGCTCCCCGCCGACCTCCGCGCGTCCGCGCCGCAGGGGTCGGTCTCCTGCGGCAGTGCATCCCGGCGAAGAACAGTTGGGGACTGGAGCGGCGCGGGTCAGGAGCGGCAAGGTGCCCTGGTGGTGCTTCGTATGACGAGGTGTGGTGTGACGACGACTTCTCGTTCGTCGTCCGCCGCCCCACCCTCCAGCCGGGCGACGGCCCGGCTGACGGCCCGGCGTGCCAGCCGGCGGGCTTCTTGCCCGACCGTGGTGAGTTGGACGTGGGCGAGGCGGGCGAGGTGGCTGTCGTCGAAGCCGACCACCGAGATCTCGTCGGGCACAGGGATACGGGCGCGCAGGAAGGTGTCGAGGACGCCGATGGCGCAGTGGTCGTTGAAGGCGAGGACGGCGGTGGGGCGGGCAGCCTCGGCGAGGAGTGTTCGTGCGGCTGCCGCGCCGTGGTCCTCGGTCAGCCCGCCCGGCACGAGGCGGACGTGGTCGGTGAGGCCGTGGTGCTTCATGGCCGACTTGTAGCCGCGGCGCCGGTCGGCCGCGCCCGGCGCCCTGCCCCCGTCGATGTGGACGATGTCGCGGTGGCCCAGTGCCACGAGGTGGTCGACCGCCTGGCGGGCGCCCCCGTCGTCGTCCGCCCGGACGACGTCGACGCCGTCGGCGAGCGGACGCAGCCGGCGGGCCACGGAGACGACGGGAAGCTGCGCCGCGAGTTCTGCCAGCCGGGCCGCCGGGGCATGGGGGCTGAGCAGGATCAGCGCCTCGCAGCGGTCGGCGAGCAGCATCTCCACCGCCTCCTGTTCGCTGCGGCTCGCGGCGACGGCGCTGAGCGCGATCTGATAGCCGGCCGCCCCCGCCGCGGCGTAGAGCGCCTCAACCATGTCGGCGTGAAAGGGCTGTCGCAGGTCGAACTGCACTCCCACCAGGTGCGAGCGGCTGCTGCGCAGGAGGCGGGCCCTGCTGTCCGGCCGGTAGCCGATCTCCTGCGCGGCCCGCAGCACCCGCTCGCGACTTGCCGCGCTGGGCCCCTTGGCACCGCGCATGACCATGGAGGCAAGCGGCACGGAGACACCTGCCCGCGCCGCGAGGTCGCTGAGCGTCGGCCGCTTTCCGTCCGGGACGGCAGAGCGCGATGGCACTGTCGGCCTTCCTGATCGAGGGTCTTCTCCGAGGTGATCGTAGACCGGGCCAAGCAGGGCACGCACTGGTCGGCGTTGTTACAACGTTATAAATCGAATGTCCGCACAAACTCTTGACAGGCTGCCCGACGCCTGGCGTACTGCTCCTGTTCTCTTAGAACGTTATAAGTCTGGAGCTGCGATGTACACGTTGGCCGTCTGTGCCGAGATGGTCTACCGCGACCTGCCGATCGAGGAGCGGGCACGGCGCATCCACGAGGCCGGCTTTCAGGTGGAGATCTGGGACTGGACCCGGCACGACCTGAACGCGCTGGCCCAGACCCCCGCCGAGTTCTCCTCGATGACCGGCTACATCCGCGGCACCCTGACCGACCCGGACGCCGCAGCCGAACTCCTTCGCACGGCCGAGGAATCGATCAAGGCCGCCGAGCATCTCGGCTGCCCCCGGCTCAACCTGCACGGCACTGGCCTGGACAGCGAGGGCCTACCCGTCGTGCCGGTGACCGGCGAGGCCACCGGCGACATGTGGATCACCGCCCACCGCACGCTCACCCGTCTGGCCGAACTGGGTGAGAGCGCGGGCGTCACCTTCACATGGAGAACCTCAACACCGCCGTCGACCACCCCGGTGTCCCGTTCGCGCGGGCCGCCGACACCTACGCCCTGGTCGCGGCAGTCGACCGGCCCGGTCTGCGGATGAATCTGGACCTGTACCACGCTCAGATCGGCGAGGGAAACCTCATCGAACTGATCCGCCGCGCCCACGGCGCCGGCCTGATCGGAGAGATCCAGGTCGCCGACGTGCCCGGCCGCTGCGAACCCGGCACCGGAGAGATCAACTATCCGGCGGTCGCCCGCGCCCTCACCGACCTCGGCTACGACGGCACGGTCGCCCTGGAGGCGTGGCCCTCCGGCGACAGTCACACCGCCATGGAGCGGTTCCGCTCCGCGTTCGCCCTCTGATCCCACCCCGAGTCACACAGCAGGCCACCCGATAGCTCCCCGCCCGACCCGCAACGGGATGTGTTGCGTCCCGCCGGTGGATCACCCCTTCCCGCAAGTCAGCACAGTGAGGTGCCGAAATGAACCGCTCGCTTTCCTCCCGCTCCCGCAGATTCACCGTCTTGGTGGCCATGGCCGCCAGTACAGTCCTGGCACTCGCCGGCTGTTCCAGCAACTCGGGCGGCAAGAAGTCGGAGGAGAGCGCCGGCGGCGTCTCTGCCGGCAAGGCCACCACACCCCGCATGACCATCGCGATGATCACCCACGCCGTCCCCGGTGACACGTTCTGGGACACCATCCGCAAGGGCGCCCAGGCCGCGGCCGCCAAAGACAACATCAAGCTGGTCTACTCCTCCGACCCGAACGGGGGCAACCAGGCCAACCTGGTGCAGAACGCGATCGACCAGAAGGTCGACGGCATCGCCGTCACCCTCGCCAAGCCCGATGCCATGAAGGAAACGGTGGCCAAGGCAGTGCGGGCCGGTATACCCGTGGTCGGCTTCAACTCCGGTGTGGACGACTGGCAGAAGCAGGGCCTGCTCGAGTACTTCGGCCAGGACGAGACCGTCGCGGGCGAGGCGGTCGGGAAGAAGCTGAGTTCCCTCGGTGTCAAGAAGGTCGCCTGTGTCATTCAGGAACAGGGCCAGGTCGCCCTCGAGGCACGCTGCGCGGGCGTGAAGAAGGGCTTCTCGGGCACGACGGAAAACCTGTTCGTCAATGGCGCCGACATGCCGTCCGTGAAGTCGACCATCACCGCCAAGCTCAAGCAGGACCCCTCCATCGACTACGTCGTCACCCTCGCCGCTCCGGTCGCGCTGACCGCCACGCAGGCGGTGTCCGACAGTAACGGCAAGGCCAAGGTCGCCACCTTCGACCTCAACAAGGAACTCGTGAAGGCGATCCAGGGCGGCAGCATCGAGTTCGCCGTCGACCAGCAGCCTTATCTGCAGGGCTACCTGGCGGTCGACTCCCTCTGGCTCTACAAGAACAACGGCAACTACAGCGGCGGTGGCGTGGCGCCCGTGCTGACCGGCCCGGCCTTCGTCGACAAGTCCAACGTCGCCACCGTCGCCACGTTCGCCGCCAAGGGAACACGGTGACGCGTACGACCCGGGGTACGGCCGGACCCTTGTGGGTTCGGCCGGCCCTCTGCTGACCGTCACCGCCATCGCCCACCCTCAAGTCAAGGAATCACATGACCTACCGCACCTCCCTCGGAGTCGCCGTGATCGGCGCCGGCCGCATGGGAGCCGACCACGTACGCCGGATCAGCGAGGTGACCAGCGGCGCCCATGTGGCCGCCGTCGTCGACGTCGACATCGATCGCGCCAAGACGGTCGCCGCCGACGTCGACGGATGCGCGGCCTACGGCGACGTCGCCGAAGCGATGGCCTCATCCGACGTCGACGCGGTGCTGCTCGCTTCCCCGGGCGTTGCCCACGAGGCGGCACTGCTCACCGCGTTCGAGCACGACCTGCCCGTCCTGTGCGAGAAGCCCCTCACCCCCGACGCCGCCTCCGCACTGCGCGTGCTGGAGGCCGAGCAGCGGCTCGGGCACCGCCGGGTGCAGGTGGGCTTCATGCGCCGTTACGACCACGAGTACATCAAGCTCAAAGCGCTGCTGGACAGCGGGGAGCTGGGCCGGCCGCTGATGCTGCACAATCGGCACCGCAACCCGTCCTGTCCGCCGGACTTCACCAGCGCCATGCTCATCAACGACTCCGTGACCCACGAGATGGACATCACCCGCTGGCTGCTCGGCCAGGAGATCACGTCCGTCACGGTGCTGCGGCCGAGGCCCTCCGGGAACGCGCCCGAAGGGCTGGCCGACCCCCAGCTCGTCGTCTTCGAAACCGACGGCGGCGCCCTGGTCGACGTCGAGATCTACGTCAACGCCCGCTACGGCTACCAGGTGCAGGCCGAGGCGGTGTGCGAGCACGGCACCGCCCGCATCGGCGACCGGCACGACATGCTCGTCAGCACCGGCGGACGCTGGGGCGGCACGGTCACCCCCGGCTTCGTCGAGCGGTTCGAGGAAGCCTACGACCGCGAGGTCCAGGCATGGATCGACGCCACCCGGCGCGGCGAGGTCACCGGCCCCAGCGCCTGGGACGGCTACGCCGTGGCCGCGGTCTGCGAGGCGGGCATCCGCGCCCAGACCGAGGGCCGCCGCGTCGAGGTGGAACTCGCCGACCGCCCGGCCCTCTACATCTGACCCCCATCGCCGACACACCGAACCAGCGGGGACGACCGCTCCCCGCCCGACCACACCGCAGACGGGACGCCTCATGAAGATCGGTCTGAACACCGACAGCGTCGGGCACCTCACGCTCGACGAGACCCTGGACCTGGCCGCCGAACTCGGCCTGGACCACGTCGAGTTCGCCACCGGCGCCTGGTCCACCTCCCCGCACATCGACATCGACCGGCTTCTCGACAGCGACGGCGCGCGCCGTGAACTGCTGGCCAAGATCGCCGACCGAGGGCTCACGATCAGCGCCCTCACCTGCTCGGGCAACCCCCTGCACCCCGGGCCCAGCGGCAGCGAGCACGACCAGGTCGCGCGCAGGACGATCGCTCTCGCCCCGCTCCTCGGCGTCGACCGCGTGGTGATGATGTCCGGGCTGCCGGGCGGGCCGGGCGACGCCAACCCCAACTGGATCACGGTCTCCTGGCCGCCGGAGACCACACAGATCCTCGACTGGCAATGGACCGAGGTCGTACTCCCGTACTGGCGAGACCTCGTCGCCCACTCCCGCGACCGGGGCGTACCCAAGCTCGCTCTGGAGATGCACGCCCACCAGGCGGTCTACAACGTCCCCACCCTCCTGCGCCTGCGCGAGGAGGTCGGGCCCGTGGTCGGAGCCAACTTCGACCCCAGCCACCTGATGTGGATGGGCGCCGACCCGCTCGCCGCCATCGAGGCCCTGGGCGAGGCGATCTACCACGTACACGCCAAGGACACCCGGCTGGAACCCTCCCGCCAGGCCCTGACCAGCAGGCTGGAGACCCTCCCGGTCATGGCCGCCAAGGAACGCTCCTGGAACTACGTCACCCTCGGCTACGGCCACGACGACGCGTTCTGGCGCGCTTTCTGCCTCGCCCTGCGCCGAGCCGGCTACGACGACGTCCTGAGCATCGAGCACGAGGACGTTCTCGTGGCCCCCGTCGAGGGCGTCACCAAAACCGTCGACCTGCTGCGCCGCGTCATCCTGCGCGACCCCAGCTCCTACAAGCCCCAGGAGGTCTGAGCCGTCCTGAGCCGCACGGACACGAGTTCCGCGCGGCCTCGGTCCGCCAGGCGGAGGTCGACCGCGACGAGCGGGACGACCGGCTGTCGACCGCCGAACACGAAGAACTGAAGCAACTCCGCAAGGCGAACGCCGAGTTCGGGCGAGCGAACCAGATACTCAAAGCGGCGAGCGTGTTCAGCTTCCTCTCCTGGCTCGCCGACCGAGGCCGCACCTTCGAACACTGCCAGCAGGCCGACGTCGACGCCTGGCACACGGAGAAGCTGGCCACCCGGCGCCCGGCCCAGACGTTCCTGCGCTGGTGCATGAGGACGAGCCGGATGCCTCGCCTCACCCTGCCAACCCGAGTCATCAACCAGGACCAAGCGCCGCTGCACCAGCACCGCCGACTCGCCATTCTCCGGCCGACCCTCAACGACGACTCCTTGCCCCTGCGGGCCCGGGGCGCGGCCGCGCTCGTTCTCCTCTACGCGCAACCCGTCACCCGCATCGTCCAACTCACCGTCGACGACGTCATCGACGACGGGGCCATCTCTCACTGTCCGGCTGGGAGACCCGCCGTCCCCGCTTCCGGAACCCGTCGCTGACCTCATGCGGGCATACGTCCAGTTCGGCAGGGTCCGGCCGTGTGCGATGGGCCTATGAGCCAGACATCTGCCCTACGCCTGCGGCAGGCCGTCGCCCGGACCGAAGATGCAACGCGTGATCGCTGCTTCGACTGACTCCACGAGGGGCGCCAGGATCTGTGGCAGGTCGTTCTCGGAGGTGATCACCGGTTGGTCCTGCCAGGTGTGCTCGGTTCCGGAGTCGATGAAGAGCAGTGAAGTGGCACCCGATTCCCAGAGGAACGCCATCCCCGTGCGCTCGTCCGATTCCAGTGTGAGGCTCACTGCCGTGGCCTTCGGCCGCCCTCGGGACGGGGCTCCTGGGACGGGCCGCTTCACGGCAGAGCTGATCCCACGAGAGCGAAGCTCGTGTTCATGTGCGGCATGCCAGTCCTTGAGCCACTGAGCGATCTCTGACATCGCGCCCCTCATGTGGGCCTCGAAGGGCCGTCGAACTGGATCGTAAGCCCGACAACCACCGGACGCAGGAACGGCCTTCGTCCAATCATGTGCTCCGACCAAGGTGCACGTGACCAAGACGAAGGCCGTGAGGGTGAGTCTGCTGCCTGTTGCTGTCCGGGGGGAAGCGTTCGCCGAAGCGTCAGCCTTCCGGGGTGAGTTCTATGAGTGCCTGACTGCTCGACGCGACGAGTTGTTCGAGCTGGTGGACGCGGTGTTGTGTGCGGACGGTGCAGTGAAGTCCCTGGTGGACCTACCGTACTGCCCGAGCATCGTCGTGGGACGGAGCGATGTACGGCGGCTTGAACCACGTCCGGATCGACGTCAATCGGCTGCGGACGGTGCTGGCCGGGTTGTCGCTTCGACGGCGGGCGCCTGGTCCTGGCGGTCGATGTGTCGCCGTGGCCTCGTTCGGACGCGCCGTGCTCAGCGGAGCGGCTGTGTTCTGCCACGTTCGACGGGCTCGTCGGCGGGGGTCTATGCCGAACAGGACGATGCCGATGGAGTGCAGCCGGTGCGCCAGGATCACCAGCGGGCGCACCGCCCGCAGGAGCCCGGACCGCACCGCGGCCGGGAGACCGGCCACTGAGTGCACCCGATGCCACGCACCCGATGCCGTGGTGCGCACCGACGATGCCCGGCACGGCTGATCAAGGTGGTTCGTCGGGTGGTCGGCGGTGTTCGGTATATCGGTCTCGTCCGACCCATTGACGGTGCTCCTGGCCCACCTCTACCTTTCGTCCGCAGTTCCGCACAACATTCGTAATTTCGAACGCTGGCCGAGGTGAGTCGTTTCGACGAGCCGCCGCTGGAAGGACCACCCGTGCTCCGCACCCTGCACCGTCGACGGCCGAGTCGTCGCTGGACGATCCTCGGGGCAGTCCTGCTGTCCCTGATCACGTCCCTGTCCCTCGTCGTCACGCAGCCCACCGCCGCCGCCGATGGCAAGCCGTTCACGAACCCGGTCAAGACGCAGAAGGGCGCCGACCCCTGGCTGGAGTACTACAACGGCAACTACTACCTGGTGACGACCACGTTCACCAACAAGCTGCTCATGCGGAAGTCCCCCACCCTCGCCGGACTGAGCACCGCCCCGAGCGTGGAGATATGGTCGGACACCACCGCGGGCCGCAACGCCAACATCTGGGCGCCGGAAATCCACTTCCTCGACGGCAAGTGGTACCTGTACTACTCGGCCGCACAGGCCGGCGCCACCTGCTGTGACACCCAGCGCACGCACGTGCTGGAGAGCTCCGGCAGCGACCCGATGGGCACGTACACGTACAAGAACATCCTCACCGACGACAGCCTCACCCCCGGCCCGGCCGCCGCCCAGGGCTGGCTGATCGACGCCAGTGTCCTCAAGCACGACAACAAGCTGTACCTGCTGGGCAGCGGTAAGATCAACGGCAGCACGCAGAGCCTGGTCATCGCCCCGATGAGCAACCCGTACACGCTCAGCGGTCCCTTCACGATCATCTCCAGCCCCACCCTGAGCTGGGAGACCTCCGGTGGCCCGGTCAACGAGGGGCCAGAGCCGCTGTACCGCAACGGCCGCACCTTCCTCACCTTCTCCGCCAGCAGCTGCTCGACCGCCGACTACAAGCTGGGCCAGCTGGAGCTCACCGGCAGCGACCCGTTGCTCGCCTCCTCCTGGACGAAGAAGCAGACCCCGGTCTTCCAGCGCAACGACGCCAACGGTGTGTACGCGCCCGGCCACAACGGGTTCTTCACCTCACCCGACGGCACCGAGAACTGGATCGTCTACCACGCCAACAGCGCGGCCAACGGCGGCTGCGGCAACGCCCGCACCACCCGCGCGCAGAAGTTCACGTGGAACGCCGACGGGACCCCCGACTTCGGCACCCCGGTCGCCACGGGGGTGACGCTGGCCGGCCCCTCGGGTGAGACCGCGGCCACCCCGACCGCGTACACCATCGTCAACCGCAACAGCGGCAAATGCCTCGACGTCGACGGCGGCAACACCACCGACGGCACCAACATCTTCCAGTGGAGCTGCACCGGCGGCACCAACCAGAAGTGGCGCATCGAGGACATGGCAGACGACTCCAGCCGCCTGGTGAACGTGGCCACCGGCAAGGTCGCGGACGTCGCCGGGTGCTCCGCCGCCGACGGCACCGACATCCGGCAGTGGTCCTGGCTGAACAACAACTGCCAGAAGTTCCGCCTGATCTACACCGGCGGCGACTACGTCCGGATCGTCAACGCCGCCACCGGCAAGGTGGCGGACGTCGCCAACTGCGGTACCGGCAACGGCGTCGACGTACGGCAGTGGTCCTGGCTGAACAACAACTGCCAGCAGTGGCGGCTCGTGCCCACGACCGCCTGACCGTCCGACGGCCCCGGGGGTACCGGGGCCGTCGGCCCAAGGGCTTGCGGACACGTCGTCTTGATCTTGTTGTGGGGCTCGTCGGTTTGGGTGAGGACCCGGGCCTGGAGGGCCGCAAGGACGACGGGGGGCGACGCCGCGGGTGGGATGACGATGCCGTGCGCCTCGTGCGGTTTGGATCTTTGCCTACAACTTCCACCGGATGGCCGTCAGCGGCCGGTGAAGACGCAAGTACCCCCGCCCCGGCACAGGGGCGAGCCCGCAACAGCAGCCCTGCCACCACGGCCCAACCCTTTTTCAGGGGCAAGTAGCCAGAGGCCCTGTCGTCAAAGTCTCCCGATAGGGCACGTGTTGTCCGGTGCGTGCATCGCAAGGCGGAGGTCCGCTCGGGTACTGAACGCGGTTGGGCGGTCCGACAACGAAGCGAGCAGCGGTGCTGGGCCGCGCGGCCCAGCGGGACTCTGACGACAGAGACTCGCGGCCCCTGCTACCCGGGGAGGCGGAAGCCGTTGAAGAGGTCGTCCATGGCGCGCAGGGCCAGGCGGGCAGGGGTGGCACGGACAGCGAGGTCGCGGGCCGCCACTACGAGCGGGTTACGCAGGGCGCCCAGGCGGCCGACCCGGCGGGCGCGGACGCGGACGGCGTCGGTACGCCCGCGGCGGGCGGCGGTGTACGCGGCGAGGGAGGCCGGGACGGAGTCTGTGCTGTCTCCGCCGTCTCCGGCGGGAAGCAGGTGCGCGAGGAGCACCGCGTCCTCGATGGCCTGGCAGCCGCCCTGGCCGAGGTTGGGGGCCATGGCGTGGGCGGCGTCGCCCAGCCAGGCGATCCGGCCGTGGTGCAGGGCGGGGAGCGGGGCGGCCAGGTCGTAGAGGTCGTTCTGGAGGACGTCGCCAGGGTCGAGGCGGCGGATGCGGTCCAGCAGGGCCGGAATCGGGTCGTGCCACGAGCCGAAGCGGCGCCGGAGTTCGGCGCGGGGGTCGGCCGACCAGGTGCCGGCGGGGAGGACCGCGGTGGCGTAGAGGTAAAACCGGCCGTCGGAGAGCGGGGTCACGCCGAACCGCTCGCCCCGCCCCCAGGTCTCGCTCATGGCCGGTATCCGGAGGTCCGGGGCGTCCACGATGGTCCGCCATGCGGTCTCGCCGATGTAGTGCAGGCCGGGGTGGGCGGGGAAGTACGCGCGGCGCAGCGGGCTGTGGATGCCGTCGGCGGCGACGACCAGATCGGCGGGAAGGTTCGGGCCGACTGCCGTACGGACGGTCGGGCGGCCCGCGGCGTCGTCGACGGCGGTCACGGCGGTGCCGTAGCGGAGGGCCTCCGGCGGCAGGGCGGCGGCCAGGGCGGCGGTGAAGGCCGGGCGCGGGACGGCGATCGGGGGCATGCCGTAGCGGGCTGCGATGTCGGCGGTGTCGGTCCGGGTGAGCCACTGGCCGTCGGAGCGGCGTACGCCCATCGTCGTGGGTACGGCGCTGCCGGCGGCGCGGGCGGCGTCGACGCCGATGGTGTCGAGTGCGCGCAGGGCGTTGGGGGCGAGGCCGATGCCGGCGCCGGTGGCCGGGGGCTCGGGGACGCGTTCGCAGACGGTGACGTGCCAGCCGCGGCGGTGCAGTGCTACGGCGGCGGTGAGGCCGCCGATTCCGGCCCCGGCCACCACCGCGTGACGTTTCGGCATGGACACCACTTCCGTTCGGTTCGAGCACCCTCTACAGCCGCAGAGCCCTGCCTCTGTAATCGTAGAGTCAGGGCATGTCAGCACGGGCCGCGCGTTACACGCCGGGATCACGGTAGCCCCACCCGGAGGCGACCATGACGGGGCAACACCGCTCGGCGCCAGGTCGAGCGCGGCGTGGACGAACCGCAGGTGCGACGGGGACCGTCGCGCGATCCTTCTGGGCGAACCGGACATGACGCAGACGCGCGCTCTCCTCGACGACGTCGCGCAGAGCAGTGACCGCCGCTACCGTGTTGAACAGGCTTACGATCCGGGGGAAGTCATGAGCAGCGACAGCGACAAGCGGGACGACCACGACGAACACTCCAAGCGTCGTACGGAAACGCTCTGGCGCATCGGCATCGCGGTCGCCCTCATTGCCTGGTTCTTCTTCCTCATCCACATCGCTGACGACCCCGGACCTGTGTGCGGCACGGGCCAGGACAAAGGCCCCTGCTAGAGCCTGTCTCCTCGACCACGCGCCGGTTCTGAAACCTACTCAAGCACGGTTGCGGACGAGGTCTTCATCAAGATCAACGGCGAGCAGAAGTACCTGTGACGGGCCGTCGATCAGGACGGCATGGTGCTGGACATCCTCGTGCAGAACCGCCGGGACGAGGTCGCGGCCAGGCGCTTCTTCCGCCGGCTCCTCAAGACGGCGGGCGCGGTGCCGCGGGTAGTCGTCACGGACAAACTCCGCTCCTACGACGCCGCCCACCGTGAGGTCATGTCCTCTGTTGAGCACCGCTCCCACAGGGGCGTGAACAACCGGGCCGAGAACAGCCACCAGCCCACCAGGCAACGCGAACGCGCTATGAAAGGCCTCCGCAGTACCATCGCTGCCCAGCGGTTCCTGTCCGCGTTCAGCAGCATCCCACCCCACTTCCGGCCCCGCCGCCACCTGATGACCACTCCCGGCTACCGAGCCGAGATGACCATCCGCTTCGCGATCTGGGACCAGGTAACCGGCCGACCCGAGGCATGAGCAACAGGCCCTGCTGATCGAGGGCGCGGCCAGCGGAGTCGGCACAGTCGCCATCCAGCTCGCGGCGGCCCGCCGTGTGACCGCCATCGGCACGGCCGGCGCACGCAACCACGAGTTCGTCGCGGGGCTGGGGACGACACCGACCACCTACGGCCCCGGGTTGGGCAAGCGGGTCACCGCCCTGGCACCGCAAGGAGTCGACGTCGTCCTGGACTGCGCCGGATCCGGTTCGCTGCCCGATCTGGTAGACCTCACCGGCCTCGCTCCCACAGCGGCAACCGGAACATGGCGTAGGTGAACTTGCCGCTGATACGTCCTGCGGTGTCGAAGTGGAACACGTCCACACCGTGCCACTGCATGCGGCCGCCGTAGCGCGCACGGGCGAACAGGCGCAGTGGCAACGGCACATGACGGCCGGACTCTCCGCTCATGTCGAGCCGGCAGGCCCAGCGGATCGTGGCGCGCCGGTTCGGCTCGTCGACGATCTTGTCGTACACGGCGAAGTGCATGGCGCCATAGCGTCCGGCGAAGTGCGGCTCGAACTCTTTGCGGATCGCCGCGATGCCATGTCGCTCCGGAAGGTGGCCGGGCAGGTACACGGCGTCGTCGGCGAAGAAGGACATGACCTTGTCGAGATCGGGGTTCGGCTCGTTGAAGGCGGCAACGAAGTCGTCAATGGTCTGACTGAGGTTGGTCGAGGTGGCGGAGATGGTCTTTCACTCCCGTGAGCGCGATGGGGTTGTCGGATGCCCGGACATTAACAGAACACCAGTCCTTTAACAAGAGACTGGTGTTCTGTTAGATCTGGACTAGGATGAACGGTCATGTCAGCGCCATTCCAGCGGGCTCGACGCCCTGATCAGAAGGACCAGCGCCGCGAGGCCATCCTCACCGCTGCTCGGGAGCTCGCCGAGCGCTCCGGCGTGGCCAGGGTCAGCCTGCAGGACATCGCCACCGCGGTCGGACTCGCCAAGTCCAACGTGCTGCGCTACTTCGGCACGCGTGAGGAGATCTACCTGCATCTGCTGATGAGCGCGGGTTCTGAGTGGGCGAGCGTGGTCAGTGCCCGGTTGCAGGAAGTGAGTGGGACCGAGGCAACAGCCGGCGTTCTCGCGGATGCCTTCGTGGACCGGCCGCTCTACTGTGATTTGACCACGCACGCGGAGACGATGCTCGAGCACAATGTGTCCGTGGAGGTGCTGAAGGTCTTCAAGAGGTGGGCCATCGACACCTACTGGGCGATCGGCCGGCGCATCTCCGCCGCCTGCCCGGAACTGACCCCCGCCGACGGCGCCGCACTCGTGATGACAGCCAGCGCTTTCGTCGCGAAGCTGTTTCCCATCACCCGTCCGCCTGAGGCGCTGCGTGAACTGTACGCGCGCGAGCCGGAAATCGCGGGGGCGTTCCCGCCGTTCCGCCCCACACTGAAACGCATGGTGGCGGCCACTGCAGCCGGCCTGCCTCTGGTGCGACAGTAGACGACTGAAAGGGTGTCAACAGGCGGGGGATGAGATCCGGTTGCGGCTGTGAGGTCCTCCGCCAGCAGCTGTCCGCAGGTGCAGGCGTGGTCCGGGTACTGCCACAACCAATGAGCGAACGACATCTGAATCCGCAGTCCGGGCCGCTTCCGCCGACCATTCTTGATCTTGCTCCGGGGCAGGGTCGTCGTCTGTGAGAACAGTCAGGTGTTTCCGGGCCGCGGAGCGGTGTTCACTGCTTCTGCTGGTCGGTGGGAGCGGAGCTGCTGGTAGGGGAGGCGTTCTCGGTGGCGGCCCAAGCAGCAAGAAGTTGCAGGGCGTCGTAGTCGGGGGTGCCGGGAACGGCGCTGTAGGCGGTGAGGGTGAGACCGGGCTGGGCGGGCAGTTCCATGGCGTCGAAGTCGAGGGTGATCACACCGACGGCGGGGTGACGGAAGGGCTTGCGTCCGGTGTGGTGCAGGCGCACGTTGTGCTTGGCCCAGGCGGTGCGGAACTCCTCGCTGCGGGTGACGAGCTCGCCGATCAGTTGGGTCAGCTCGCTGTCGTGCGGGGCGCGCCCGGCCTCGGTGCGCAGCAGGGACACGGTGGTGTTCAAAGCCTGCTCCCAGTCGGGGAAGAAGTCGCGGGCGGCCGGGTCGAAGAACTGGAAGCGGGCGATGTTCACCTGTCCGGTGGCCAGGTCGGGGAACAGGGGTGAGTACAGGGCGCGGCCGAGGGGGTTCGTGGCGAGGATGTCGAGGCGGCCGTTGCGGATGAAGGCCGGAGAGTCGGTCATGGAGTGCAGCACGCGCAGGACGCTGTCGGGGAGCGGGCCGCGGGCGCGCTTGCGGCGGACGGGGCGTTTGGCGGCGGCGCGGGCCAGGTCGTAGAGGTGGGCGCGTTCGGCCTCGTCAAGCTGGAGGGCGTTCGCGACAGCGTCGAGGACTTCTTCCGAGGCGCCGGCGATGTGACCGCGCTCCAGGCGAACGTAGTAGTCGACGCTGACGCCGGCGAGCATGGCGACTTCCTCGCGGCGCAGGCCCTTCACTCGGCGGTTGCTGCCGTAGGCGGGCAGCCCGGCCTGCTGAGGGGTGATCTTGGCCCGCCGGGAGGCCAAGAACTCGCGGATGTCGCTCTCGGTGCTCATGCCTTCCACGCTAAGCCGGACAGTGCAGTTGTGGGGGGGCCTGTCAGTACCCGTAACAACAGTCCCTTCCACGCCTCTTTGATCTGCGGTTTCTTGGATGTCGTCAGTGGTTGCGGCTCCCGGAACAGGCCGGGAAGCAGGCCGTGGCGCCGGCAGAGGGTCGCCCGTACCTCAGGTGACCGGCCCGTCCGTTTCGATCAAGGAGATGTTCGTATGCCGAAGCAGTCCGCGCCCCCGGAGCTCGCCGAGATCGCGCCCAAGCTCGTCGAGGTCACCAACAACGTCCTGTTCGGCGACGTCTGGGAGCGTCCTGGCCTCTCTCCGCGTGACCGCAGCCTGGTCACGGTGAGCGTACTGTCCGCCCTCTACCGCAGCGAGCAGCTCGGCTACCACCTCGGTGCGGCCCTGGACAACGGGCTCACGTTGGAGGAGCTGTCCGAGGCGATCACCCACCTGGCGTTCTACGCGGGCTGGCCCAACGCCATGACCGCGATCACCCAGCTCAAGAAGATCGCCGACGACCGCAACGCCGCCTGACCCCCCACCGCGTACGGAGCTCCGCCTCATGAGCAAGGTCTTGTTCATCACCGGCGCCGGGCGCGGACTCGGCACCGAAATCGCCCGCCAGGCCCTGGCCGCCGGGCACCGGGTCGTGGCCACCGGCCGCCGCCCCGAGCGCGTCCTTGACGCCCTCGGCGGCGAGCAGGCGGGCCTCCTGACCCTCGCCCTGGACATCACCGACCCGGCCGCCGCCACCACTGCCGCCCAGGCTGCCGTCGACCTTCGGCCGGATCGACGTCGCGGTCAACAACGCCGCCAGCTTCTACGCCGGGTTCTTCGAGGAGCTCTCCGACACGCAGATCCGCGCCCAGATCGAGACGAACCTGTTCGGCCCGATGAACGTCCACCCGCGCCGTGCTGCCCGTCATGCGGGCCGAGCGCCCCGGACACGTCCTCACCCTCTCCTCCCTCGCCGGGGCGGTCGGCATCGACTTCTGCGTCGCCTACTCGGCCGCCAAGTTGGGCGTCGAGGGCTGCATGGAATGCCCGCACCACGACATGGCTCCGTTCAACATCCACACCACCATCGTCGAGCCGGGATTCTTCCGCACCGAACTCCTCGTGGACGCCTCCACCACCTACGCCGAAGGCTCCATCGACGACTACGCCGAGCGCACCGCCGAGACCAAGAAGGTCTGGGCATCCATGAACGGCACACAGAGCGGCGACCCCGCCAAGCTCGCCGACGCCACGCCCAAGGTCGCCGACCTGCAAGCGCCCCCGCAGCGGTTCGTCGCCGGCGACGACTGTCTGCAGGCCGTCGAGGCCAAGGCCAGGGAACTTCTCGCACAGGTCGACGCCTCCCGCGCACTGGGCTCCGGCCTGGCCCACGACGACGCCTGACCACCCGCCCACGACTACAGAGGAACACTCATGGAACACGTCACCGACACCCCCACGATGAAGGCCCCGGCCGAGCGCTTCACCGGCGATGTCTACCTCAACCTCATCGAGGCCCCCGCCGAGCCCGCATGCCTGGCCGTCGGCCTGGTGCGCTTCACCCCCGGAGCCCGCACCAACTGGCACTCCCACGCCAACGGCCAGACCCTCTACGTCACCGACGGCGTCGGCCTGGTCGGCACCCGCGACGGCCAGGTGGTCCGCATGACCGCCGGTGAGACCCTCAAGTGCCCGGCAGGCGAAGAGCACTGGCACGGCGCCACGGACACGAACCTCATGGCCCACCTCGCCATCGTCGTCGGCGACGGAAACAGCGACGGCACCACCTGGCTGGAGCCGGTCACCGATGAGCAGTACGCCAAGGCCCTGGCCGTCAGCGCCTGAACCCCACCGCTCCGCAGTGCCGCCGACGCTACCGGGCGAAGACTGCGCCCTTGGTGGCCGGGGCGCCTGAGCATCCCGGCCACCACGTCTTCTGCCAGGCCCCGGCCCGAACGTCACGCCGCGGTCGCGGCTACTGCGCCCCCGCCGGCGGCGCGCTGCTGCGCGCCCATGCACAGGTCGTTCGGACGGGCCGTTCCCGTGTCGCTGTGACCGATCGGGCATGGACAGCGCGGGGGCGGAGACCCCGTGCGCGGTGGCTCGGGAACCGTCGCGGTCCCGAGCCCTCACACGGAATCGACGCCAGTAGCGGACCAAGAACTCCTAACGAAAAGAGTGGCGGAGAACAACGCTAGGCTCGGTGGCCATGAGTCAGAGCGGTTCGCAAGCGGCAGCATTTTTCCGAGACGTCCGCCAAAGCAGACTGGTCTGGCTTGTCCGGGATGACGACGGAAGCCCTGCTCCCCTCTCTGCGGACGGCACGCGAAGTCTTCCCTTCTGGTCGACCTCGGCCCGCGCCCAGAGGGCAGCGAAGATCTGGGGGCATGGGCTACGCGTTGAATCCATGCCCTTGGACACCTGGCGCGATCGCGATCTGCCCGATGCCGACCGAGAGGGATACAAGATCGGCATCAACTGGAGCGGGCCGCGCCTGGTCGGTTGGGACTTCACCCCCATGGAAGTCCTCAACCGACTGGCGGCGGCTGAGTAGCCCAGGGCATCGCTCGTCAGAGCGCGCAGTCGCCGCCAGCAGATGAGTGCGCATCCGAGGGTGAAGAAGGCTTCGTGGATGTCGTCGCGTATCTCCCAGCGGATCCGCAGGCGGCGGAACCAGTGCAGGTGGGCGAACGCGCGTTCCACGCCCCAGCGCTGGGTGCCCAGGCCGGAACCGTGCTCGGCTCCGCGGCGGGCGATCAGCGGCTTCACGCCGAGGCCCCGGACAAGCCGGCGGTACTTGTCGTGGTCGTAGCCGCGGTCACACAGCACCACTTCGGGGCGGCGCCGGGGCCGGCCCCGCTTGCCCCGCACCGGCGGCACGGCCTGCAGGAGTGGGATCAGCTGGGTGACGTCGTTGCGGTTGCCCCCGGTCAAGGTGGCGGCGAGCGGAATGCCGGTGGCATCGGTGATCAGGTGATGCTTGCTGCCCGTCCTGCCCCGGTCGACAGGACTTCGTTCCGTCTTGGGCCCCCCTTTAACGCCCGGATGCGGGAGCCGTCGACGGCCGCCCGGGAGAAGTCCAGGGCGTTCGCGCTGCGGAGCCTGGCGAGGAGAACCTCGTGCAGCCGGGGCCAAATACCGGCCTCGGTCCACTCGGCCAGTCGGCGCCAGCAGGTCATGCCCGAGCCGAAGCCGAGTTCCTGCGGCAGATGTTCCCAGGCGATCCCGGTGTGCAGCACGAACAGTGTTCCCTGGAACACCAGCCGTTCCGGATGCCGCTTGCGCCCCGGGTGCCGGGTCCGACGCTCGACCTTGGGCAACAGCGGCGCGACCACCGCCCACAACTCGTCGTCGATCTCCCACGGCTTCGGTCGAGCCACCCCACACCCCCGGATCATCAGTCCCGGACTGATCCAACCACCTCGAAGATCATTTACTTAGGAGTTCTAAGGGGTTCTAAGGGAGGTCTTCCCCGTGGGGTGCCTGCGGCCGGCGGTCCGCGCCCATGCGACGAGCCCGTTCTCGCGAGCCGACCGGAGCCGAATGCGGGCGGCAGACTCCGGGAGCCGCGCACACGTGTGAACCGTGGGCAGTGGGCAGTGGGCAGTGGGCAGAGCGCAGGGGCGGGCCCGATCAGTTGGCCGACGTGTTCCGTGTCATCTCGGCCGCCTCGGTGATGGCGCGTTGTCTGAGATCGCCGAACAGCTGCATCGTGACGGCGGCCAGGACGTCGTCCCCGCCAACAGTCCGCCCGTCCCCGCGGCGGGTGGACAGGGCGAGGAGGGGGTCCTTGAGCAGCTGGGCCGGGGCTGGCTCGCCCGGCACCACCAGACTGACCGTCCCGAACCGCTTGACCCCGCCCTCGCGGACGACCTTGGCCGCGTCCCGGGCCAGGGCCGTCAGGAACACGCTCGCGATTCCGTCCAGGTCGCGGACCATCGCCGGGACAGCCCTCATCCCCCGGCTCCCCAGCAGCCTTCTCACCCCGGCCTCGAACCGGTGGGCGCCAGCCACACCACTCGGTGTACGCGCCCCGCGGCGCTCACGAAGAGACACGAGCGCACCATCGGCGTTGCGCACCTCGCCCATCAGGCCGTGGAAGGTCGGGCTGTGCAGGTACCACGCCGATCCCACCTCCACCTCGACGTTCCGGTCGATCGCCGAGATGAGGTCCCTGGGAAATAGTTTCGTCCTGGCCTCCTCGGCCGCCGCCCTTCTTGCGCCGTCGATGATCTCCGTCAGCACGGTCCGCGTCACCGACGCGGCGGCCCACGCGGCCGGCCGGGAGACGTGCAACGAGGTCACGTCCCTGAACACCGCTTTGACGAGTTGAGGCTTGAACGGCAGGTCGGTCACGACGGCAGCGGTCTGCGGACCGCTGCGCTCGGTGCGTAGGCGTTGTGTGGTCATCGAAGAATATGCTTTCTGCTGTTGGAGGTGTCAGTGGCCCACGCCGCACCGGGCGGCGAGACCACAGAGCTCTGCGGAGGGCGCCGAGCCGGCACAGGGTCTGCCGGGCGGGGCCGCCGGCACACAGAGGTACAGGCGGCCCCGCCCGAATTCTCGGCGTTCCGGCGACCGGGCGTGCGGCAGGGGGTGCCTCCCGGGCGACGCGCTGTGGTGCGGCGCCGTGCCGGTCAGGTGACCTGGTACCTGCCGACTTCCAGGAAGTGGCGCAGTGCTTCGGGTGTGTTGTCGTCGAGGGCGGCGTTGGCTGCCGCGCGCAGGGCCGGGCTGATGGACGGGTCGGCGAGGATGCGGGCGATGGCGACGCGGTCGTCCTCGGCCTGGGCGATGCGGTAGCCGGTCTCCAGCCAGGCGCGCATCGCCTCGGGGTCGTTGGCGTCCAGGAGGGCGTCGGCTTCTCGTGTCACACGCCGGCCGCTGTCCGGGTCGGCGAGGATCCGGACTATGGCCACCCTCAGGTCGTCGGCGTCCGGCTCGTCCGCGGCCGAGGACACCGTGGGCACCGTCACCGCGGTCGGTGCCGCCGTGGCGGCGAAGGACGGGGTGGCGAGCAGGAGGGCCGGGGCGAGGACGCCCGCGGCAATGCCGGGCGCTACGCGATGCAGTCGCAAGGGGAATGCTCCTCTTCGTTTGCTATGGAGGTGAGTTGAGGACGCCTTGGAACGTTCACTTCGGTGATGCTGCCACCTGGGTCTGACAGTGGCGGTTGCCCCGCTGCGGTCGCAGGGCACTGCCGCCGCGGACGTGGCCGGTGTTTCATGCGTGGCGGCATGAAGAGCAGGGCCAGGCCGTGCCCATCCGCGCTCGCCTCGCCTGCCCGAGCCGTGTTCCCGAACCCACAGGCGTCGGCCCTGGACGGCCACCCGGCGCCAAGAACAAACACCGGGCACCCCGCTACGACGTCGGCAGGACCGTCAAACGCCCCGAGACGGCCTCGCAGCCGATGCCGTCTCCGTCCCGGTCAAGGCGGTGCGGGACATCGGGGCCGACCCAGACGGGCCCGGACAGGTCCGAGCAGACCACATCGGGGACACCGGCGGGAGGTCCCTCCGGGAGGTCTGGGCTTGCCGGGGTGTCCGGGGCGGGCGAGTCAGGCGGCTCCGCCCCGTCGGAGCGATGGAGGTTTCCGGCCGCTCGGGGCAGGCGGTCCACAGGCCGGCTTCCGCCTGCCGGACGGCGTCCTCGGCGTCAGAGATCCTGGGCCAGTACTTGTCGTTGGGCGGGAAGAGGACCGCCTCGGCGTGACCGCTGCGGACAAGGGACTGGTTGACGAGGGTGCCCTGCGGCCCTGCTCCTTCAACACGTACAACAGGTACCGGTCATAGCGATCGGTGAGGTCGACGTCCCGTTCGGCGCGGGTGCGGCTGCCCGGCGGCAGGAGCGTGGTCGTGTGAGCAGTGGCGTCGTCGGCGAAACAGGCACTGCGCTCCAGAGTGTCGATCTCCAGAAGCCGCACCCGGGCCACGGTGTCCTGCGGCAGGACCTCGACGCCTCCGCGCACCTCAAGGGTGTCACCGTCGATCGTAACGGCACCGCGGGCTGGTCGGGCAACGGTGAGGGACTCACGTTCAACGGGTCCGGCACCTGCGTCAAGGTGCCGGACAGCATCATGAGCGGCATGAACTCGATCACCGCGAATCGGAACTGAATCGGCCAGTTCCATTGACGTGCTCTTGGCTGAAACCTATCTTTCGATCTAGTTCGCAGTTCGCAGTACCGCACGTTGTTCGAAATATCGGACCGATGGCCGTCGAAGGAGGTATCACGTGTTCCGCACCCGCCACTGGTCCACCGTTCCGCGCTCTGGCGAAGCCTCCGGCAGGAGACCGGCGATATCTACGGTTGTCGGCCCGCTCTTCGCATCCCAGAGCCTCGCTACCCGAGGCGCGGGTGCCCTGGTCCTGGACTCCGGTGACAAGGCCGCCATCGACGTGTTCGCCCCGGCCGACGGCTCCTGCATCGTGCACGCCGACTGCGCCTCCACCGCGAGCGCCATCAGCGGCGTCGACACCACGGGCGCCACGACCTACCAGGCCGAGGCCGCCACCCGCGCCGGAGCCGCGGCTGTCGCCGACAACACCTGGGCCTCCGGCGGCAAGTGCGTCGGCGGCATCGGCAACGGCTCGGGCGACACCCTCACCTTCCAGGTGCACGCCTCTGCGGCCGGGCGCTACGTGATGAACGTGCGCTACGCCAACAACCTGGTCTCCGGGTCCGGCAACCACAACCTTGAGCAACTCCTCCGCCTTCGCGCCCGACATCGACAAGGTGACCGTCGCGCCGCTCAACGGCTGACTCACCGACGGCCTGGGTCTGGCACGGACCCAGGCCGGCTTCCCGGCTTCCCGGATCTCACTTTTCGCCTTGTCCGTCAACTCGAACAACGTACGAAATATCGAACAGAAGGGACGGCAGATGGTGAACGCTGAACACGCCGAACAGCCGCAGTCCGACACCTACGTCATCGGAGTCGACTACGGGACGCTGTCCGGACGGGCCGTCGTGGTTCGCGTGTCCGACGGCACCGAACTCGCTGCCGCCGACCACCCCTACACCCACGCCGTCCTCGACCGGGAACTGCCCGACGGGACCCCGCTGCCGCCCGACTGGGCCCTGCAGGTGCCCTCGGACTACATCGACGTCCTGCGTATCGCCGTACCGCAGGCGCTGGCCCGGGCGGGTGTGCGGCCGGAGCAGGTCATCGGGATCGGTACGGACTTCACCGCCTGCACGATGGTGCCGGTGCTCACCGACGGCACCCCGCTGTGCGAACTGCCGCACCTCACCGGCCGCCCGCACGCCTACGTCAAGCTGTGGCGCCACCACGCGGCGCAGGCCCAGGCCGACCGGATCACCGACCTGGCCGCAGAGCGCAAGGAGCCGTGGCTGAAGCGGTACGGCGGGAAGATCTCCTCGGAGTGGGAGTTCGCCAAGGCACTGCAACTGCTGGAGGAGGACCCGGAGCTCTACGAGCTGACCGACCGCTGGATCGAGGCCGCCGACTGGATCGTGTGGCGGCTGTCCGGCACCTACGTCCGCAACGCCTGCACCGCCGGTTACAAGGGCCAGTACCAGGACGGCACCTACCCTTCCCCCGAGTACCTCGCCGCGCTCAATCCCGGCTTCGCCGACTTCGTGACCACCAAGCTGGACCACCCCATCGGTCAACTGGGCGACCTGGCAGGCACGTTGACGGCCGAGGCCGCCGCGTGGACGGGTCTTCCCGAAGGCATCGCGGTCTGCGTCGGCAACGTCGACGCCCATGTGACGGCGCCCGCCGCCACGGCCGTCGAACCGGGCCGGATGGTGGCCATCATGGGTACCTCGACCTGCCACGTCATGAGCTCCGACCAGTGGGCCGAGGTCCCGGGGATGTGCGGCGTCGTCGACGGCGGCATCCTGCCCGGCCTGTGGGGCTACGAGGCCGGGCAGAGCGGCGTCGGCGACATCTTCGGCTGGTTCATCCGCACCGGCTTCCCCGAGTCGTACGCCAAGGAGGCCGCCGCGCTCGGACGGAACGCACACGAACACCTGACGGCACTCGCGGCCGAACAGGAGATCGGCCAGCACGGACTGATCGCTCTGGACTGGCAGAGCGGCAACCGCAGCGTCCTGGTCGACCACGACCTCAGCGGAGTCCTGGTGGGCCTGACCCTGTCCACCCGCCCCGAGGACGTCTACCGGGCGCTGCTGGAAGCCACCGCCTTCGGCACCCGCACCATCATCGAGACATTCGAGACCGCCGGCGTGCCGGTCCACGAACTGATCATCGCGGGCGGCCTGACGAAGAACGCGCTGCTCATGCAGATCTACGCCGACGTCACCCGCCGGCCCCTCGGCGTGATCGACTCCGCCCAGGGACCCGCTCTCGGCTCGGCGATGCACGCGGCGGTCGCGGCGGGGGCGTACCCGGACATCCGGGCCGCCGCCCGGGCCATGGGCAAGGCGCGTGCGGGCGTCTACCAGCCCGACCCGGAGCGGGCCGCGGCCTACGACCGGCTGTTCGCCGAATACCAGCTCCTGCACGACTACTTCGGGCGCGGCGCCAACGAGGTCATGCACCGTCTGCGCCGGATCCGCGCCGAGGCGTCCGCCTGAGCGACTCCCTGTGCCCGACGGCCCCCGCCTCATCGGTGGTCGTCACCCTGAAAGGAAAACCCTCATGAACACCAGCACCACCCCCTACCTCGAGCACGAGATCTGGTTCCTCACCGGAAGCCAGGGCCTGTACGGCGACGACGTCCTGCGTCAGGTGGCCGACCAGTCCCGGAGCATCTCCGAGACCCTCGGCCGCCCCGGCAAGCTGCCGGTCAGGATCGTGTGGAAGCCGGTCCTCACCAACGCCGAGTCGATCCGGCGGATCTGCCAGGAGGCGAGCGCCTCCGACACCTGCGTGGGCGTGATCGCGTGGATGCACACCTTCTCACCCGCCAAGATGTGGATCGCCGGACTCAGCGTCCTGGACCGGCCGCTGCTGCACCTGCACACCCAGTACAACCTGTCGCTGCCCTGGCCGAGCATCGACATGGACTTCATGAACCTCAACCAGGCCGCCCACGGCGACCGCGAGTTCGGCCACATCGAGTCCCGTGTGGGCATCGACCGCAAGATCGTCGCCGGGCACGCCACCGACCCACGAGTCATCCGACGCGTCTCGGCCTGGGCCCGCGCCGCCGTCGGCCGCCACACCTCGCGCAGCCTGCGCCTCGCCCGCTTCGGCGACAACATGCGCGACGTCGCCGTCACCGAGGGCGACAAGGTGGAGGCCCAGCTGCGGTTCGGCTTCTCCGTGAACACCTACGCCGTCAACGATCTCGTCGCCGTCGTGGACGAGGTCGAGGACAAGGTGGCGGCCGAACTCGCGGAGGAGTACGTCGAGTCGTACGACGTGGTCGCGGCGCTGCGCCCCGGCGGCATCCGCCACGACTCCCTGCTCTACGCGGCCCGTATCGAGGTCGGCCTGCGGACCTTCCTCTCCGAGGGCGGCTTCACCGCCTTCACCACGAACTTCGAGGATCTCGGCGGCCTGCGCCAACTGCCCGGCCTCGCAGTCCAGCGGCTGATGGCCGACGGCTACGGCTTCGGCGGCGAGGGCGACTGGAAGACCTCGGCCCTGCTGCGCACGATGAAGGTCATGGGCGCCGGGCTGCCCGGCGGCACTTCCTTCATGGAGGACTACACCTACCACCTCGGCCCCGGCACCCCACGCGTCCTCGGCGCCCACATGCTGGAGGTCTGCCCCTCCATCGCATCCGCCCGCCCCCGCTGCGAGATCCATCCCCTGTCCATCGGCGGCCGCGAGGACCCCGTCCGTCTGGTCTTCGACGCGGCGCCCGGAAACGCGGTCGTCGTCGGCCTCTCCGACCTCGGCGACCGGTTCCGGCTGACCGCCAACGCCGTGGATGTCATCAGCCCCAGCGAGCCGCTGCACCGCCTGCCGGTGGCCCGCGCCGTGTGGAAGCCCCGCCCCTCTCTCGCGGAGTCCGCCGAGAGCTGGCTTCTCGCCGGCGCCCCGCACCACACCGTGCTCAGCTCGGCCGTCGACATCGAGACACTCACCGACTACGCCGCCATGACCGGCGTCGAGCTGCTCACCATCGACGAGACCACCAGCATCGAGCAGTTCGCCAAGGAAGTCCGCTGGAACGCCGCCTACCACCGCCTCGCCCAAGCCCTGTGACAGCGGTGCAGCCCAAGAACCGGATCCGTATCCAAGGAGACGACGACCGATGACCGTACGAGTCCGCGACGGCCTGCGCCAAGAGGTGCTGAACGCGAACCTGGCCATCCCCCAGGTCGGCCTGGCGACGCTGACCTGGGGCAATGTGAGCGGCGTCGACCGTGAGGCAGGCGTCTTCGTCATCAAGCCCTCCGGCGTGCCCTACGAGGATCTCGCCCTCGACCACCTGGTGACCGTCCGCCTCTCCGACGGCGAGGTGGTCGACGGAGACCTGCGCCCCTCCACCGACACCGAGACCCACCGCTGCCTCTACCTGGCTTTCCCCTCCATCGGCGGCGTCACCCACACCCACTCCACCCACGCCGTCGCCTTCGCCCAGGCCCGCCTGGAGATACCGGTGCTGGGGACCACCCACGCCGACACCTTCAACGGCCCCATCCCCTGCACCCCCGACCTCACCGCCGAGCAGTGCGCGAAGGACTACGAGTACAACACCGGCCGCGTGATCGTGGACATGCTTAAGGAGGACGACCAGAAGGCCACGGAGGTACCGGCGGCCATGGTCGCGGGCCACGGCCCGTTCACCTGGGGCTCCACCGCCCGCAAGTCCCTCGAACACGCCATCATCTGCGAGGCCGTCGCCGACATCGCCCTCCACACCCTGGCCCTGTCTCCGACCGCCCCGCCACCCCCGCACCTCCTCAACCGCCACTACACCCGCAAACACGGCCCCGACGCCTACTACGGCAACCCCGCTCCCGCACCGGCCGGATGAGCGCAGAGGCCGTCCCCGCACGCCGGCGAACGTCGTCCGTCCTCGCGTTTTCGGAGCTGGCGGGCGTCGGTGTGGCGGGGGATGGGCCCAGTCGAGCGCATCGTGCTGATCCGATCGCACCAAGCTATGCCTGTGGTGGTTGGCGAAGATGCTCAGGTGAAGGGCTTCTGGAGGGCCCGCAGAGCCAAGCAGTGGCGCGAGGGCACGATCCGCATCTTCGGCGCGTACGCGAACAAGCGGAAGGTCTTTCAGCCTGCGCTGGTAACGGTCGTGGGCTCGGGTCCGAGAAGCGACCGTAGTCCGGACACACAGCCCCGGTTGCGCGGCCTCTCGCCACACCCCGACGGTGCCGAAAGCGGCCGTCACCATCTCGACATCCACGTCGTCGATCCCGTCGAACACCAGCGAGTCCCAGAACGGTGCATAGACAGCCGCAGCACCCCCAACCCTGGTGCCCACATCGGCGCCCCTTCCGACGGTGTCGGCAACGGCCGCGGCAGCAACGGCCCTTGGCGGCCTGCTCGGCGGCGGTAACGGCGGTAACGGCGGCGGCCTGCTCGGCGGCCTTCTTGGCGGCGGCAGCAGCGGCTCGTCGGGCATCCTTGGGGGTGGCCTCGGCGGCTGGACAGTGAGCCCCGCCCAGTACGAGGACGAGGGCTGACGGTGACCATCGGTAGTCGCAGTCACTGCTGAGCGTGCTCCCCCGGCCAGCGAGTGTCCTTGGAACCGCCGCCCCAACCCCGACGGCGGCCGGTCTCGATGAGGTCGGCCCCGTCCAGCTTGGCGCCGGTGGCGACCGCGGCGGAGGCGGTGCCCGCCGCCGTGGAGTGAGAGGTCTGGCAACAGGCCGGGCGAGAAGGCCAGGCCAGGCAGCGGGTGGCTGCCCGCTGCCTGATTCGCTGCATCGCCGGCCAACATTCCGGCCGTGGCCGCCTGAACCGCCTCCCGTTCTCGGGACATCGACTACTCGCGCGAGCGTGCGACTCCCAATCGCGTGACGAACGACGTCCCAATTCCGATAGCGAAAAGCGAGATGCTCGGGGACGTTTCTCGCTCTCCGTTTTGATCTCCTGGGTGTTCCGGCAGGAAGCGGTGGGGAGATCTCCCGCCCTGCCTGGTGTCCAGCCGCTACCTTGAGAGTCGGCCGCCACACGTCGGCCCGACTCCGAGCCGCTCCCGCCCACGCCGGGAGTGGCAACGAGGACAAGGGGCTCCGCTTCACGTGCCGCATCGTCCCGCTGGCCGTGGTCTTTCACTGGCGGGGATGCGTGGGATCTCCCGCCGATCTGGAGACGATTCGGCATGGGTCAGCGCTCGTACTGCGGGGTCCACTGGGCACGTTCGACCGCTGCCCGCAGCTCGTCCTCGGTCGCGTGCGGGGCGACGCCGTCTTCGACGGCGGCCATCCCCGCGGCCACGGCGATCTCCCGGGCCGCGTCACGCATCTCCCGCAGCGGTGGCAGCAGCGGCGCGGGGACGGCGTCGTCCGTCGCGGACCGTGCGGCACACCGGCCCACGGCGCGGGCGGCGGCGACCATCATCCGGTCGGTGACCCGGGTCGCCCGGGCTGCGGTCACGGCAAGGCCGATGGCCGGGAAGACGTACACGTTGTTCGCCTGCGCCACCGGCACCTCGCGGCCGGCGGTCTTCAGGGGCGGGAACGGCGAGCCGGTGGCGACCAGGACCTTGCCGTCCGTCCAGCGGGCGAGGTCGGCCGGGTCGGCCTCGGCGTGCGAGGTCGGGTTGGACAGCGGGAAGATCACCGGCCGCTCGCAGGCGGACGCCATCTGCCGGACGATGTCCTCGGTGAAGGCGTTCTTCGCGGTGGACAGGCCGATCAACACGGTCGGCTCCGCCCGCCGGACCACCTCGGCGAGTCCGTACGACTCCTGCTCGTCGTCGCGGGCGTAGACGCGCTGTTCCTCACTGAGCCCGTCGCGTGAGGAGGTCAGCAGCCCGTCGACGTCCACGAACCAGAAGCGTGAGCGGGCCTCGTCCGACGACAGGCCCTCGTCCGTCATCGCCGTTCGGATCATGTCGGCCACCCCGACCGCCGCGGAACCGGCTCCGAGGATCACGATCCGCTGGTCGGTCAGGCGGGTGCCCGCGACCGTGGTGGCCGTGGTCAGCGCCCCGAGGGCGACGGCTGCCGTGCCCTGGATGTCGTCGTTGAAGGTCAGCAGCCGGTCCTGGTAGCGGGTGAGGATAGGGCGGGCGTGGGCGGTCGCGAAGTCCTCCCACTGCAGCAGCGTGCCGGGCAGTTCTGCCTCCACCGCCGCCACCAGCGACTCCACCAGCTCGTCGTACGCGGGGCCCGTGACACGACGCTCCCGGCGGCCCAGGTAGTGCGGGTCGGCCAGCAGCTCCTCGTTGTCGGTACCGGCGTCCAGCAGGATCGGCAGCGTACGGGCCGGGTGGATGCCGCCGATGGCGGTGTAGAGGCTGAGCTTGCCGATCGGGATGCCCATGCCGCCGACGCCCTGGTCGCCCAGACCCAGGATGCGCTGCCCGTCGGTGACGACGATGACGTCCACGTCCGGGTGCGGGCGGTTGCGCAGGATCTCCCGGAAGCGGTGCCGGTCCTCGTAGGACAGGAACAGCCCGCGCGGGCGGCGGTAGATCTCGCTGAAGCGCCGGCACGCCTCGCCGACGGTCGGCGTGTAGACGACGGGCAGCATCTCCTCCAGGTGCCGGGTGACCAGGCGGTGGAAGAGGATTTCGTTGGTGTCCTGCAACTGGCGCAGATAGACGTGCCGGTTCAGCGGCTTGTCGTAGCCGCGGAACGCCTCGTACGCGCGGTCGGCCTGTTCGTCGAGCGTCTCCACGGCGGCCGGAAGCAGCCCGTCCAGACCATGGTCGGCCCGCTCCCGGAGGCTGAAAGCGGTGCCTTTGTTACGCAGGGAATCTGCGAGCAGGGCCGCGCCGCGCGGAAATTCGTTCACTGTCATGTGAGCCGTCTTCCCCTGCTGCGTGCGCATGGACGCAAAACCATCGGCAAGTATCGGTCATCACTTCGTCCAGCCGACGTCCGACGACATCCCCGCCGCGTCGGCGGGCCTGCTCTGCCCGCCAGGCGTGGCGCCGGAAGGGGACCGCCGCCACGATGAAGGCATGTGCGCGCAAGCCCCTGCCGGCGAGTGTCTCTTCTGCGACATAGTGTCCGGTCAGGCCGAAGCGAGCGTGGTGTACGAAGACACTGTCTCGCTGGCCTTCGTGGAGATCCACCCGCTCGGACCGGGAGACATGCGGGTCATCCCCAAGGTCCATGCGGCTTCGCTGGAAGACGTGGGGGAACCGCTGGGCGCCCACGTTTTCCGGCGCCCGTCGTCTCGCTCGCGCGCTGCACCGCTCGGCGCTTCGATGCGACGGCGTCAACATCTTCCTTGCGGACGGCGCCGACGCCTCCCGGACAGTCTTCACCTGCACCTCCACGTGTTCCCCGCACGGTCCACGACGGCTTCCGTCTGGAGGTTGCCTGGCAGGATCGCGACCGGTCGATGCTCGACGAGGACGCCTCACGGATCCGCGCGGCGCTGCGCGCCCCGCCCTCACCGCACTGACGGCCGGTCTGCCGGCAACGCGGGGCGGTTCATCGTGGATTTACACCCAGCCAGACCTCGGCACAGCCATCCGGCAGCTGCGGAATCGCCAGCCCGCCACCGAGCGGACCGGCGCTCAGCCCGCGTCGGTCGCATCCGTCCAGCGTCGGCTGGAGGGCGCGCTCGCACGGATCAAGCAGGTACGCGCCGAGAACAGCGACCTCGCCCGACGACCGGAGACCACGCACGGTGAGATTCGAAGGCTCCGTAGCGAACGGCCATTGCCTTGATGACCGAAGCGAGCTGCTGGCGGCACAGGGGTGTTCACGAGTGGGTATGGCCTGCGCCTTCTCGACTTGCCGAAGATCGTTACCGTGCGCGTGCTGATCGTTGCCCGAGGCTGGGTCGAATTCATCGATTCACGGGCGGGCCGGAAGTCTGGTCGGTGGACCGAGGGACCAGCCAGGGCGACGCCGGCTTCACCGGTCGGAACACCTGATCCTGACGCGACGCTGAAACGGGCGAGGGCGTGTGACAGCTGCCACGCGGCCCATCGCCCGACACCGAGCCCGTGCACCGTGTGTCCGGCACGATCGGTGCTGATGCAACTCGTACAGCTGCGCGCCGTCGGCTGCGAAGGGGGTGCGTAGCGGATCAGTGCCACTGCTACGCGGCCGGAACGCTTGAAGCGTCGCGGGGACGCAGAGCCGGGGCGGCCCACGGTGTCCCCGTCGCGCTCGGCGGCTCGGCGCACGGGCACCTGCACCGCCCAGCCTCCTTCGACGCTCCCCACGCTGCTCCCGACAGGTTCAGCAGACCGTCTCGGCTCCTGTCTGCCTGTCGCGCGGTGTGCAGGCGATGGTCGGCGAGGAGTCTCGATCGTGTCGGGACCAGAGGCGAGGGTGGGATGGGATGATCCTCTCCTCTCCGGTACGCCTGGCGGCGCCACATCTATCGGATCGCACCGACGAGGAAGACGAAGGATCGATGACGCTGAACGTGGGTCAACGGGTGCGGCTGGCGGCGGACCTGCGGTTGGCCGGGTCGGTGACCGCAGTCGAGGAGTCTTCGGAGGAGACGGGTGCCTTCGCCGCGTCTGTGGCCCTTGCGGCAGGCATCGAGGGCGCTGTCGAGCATGTGGAGGAGCATCACCGCCGGCACAGCCACGAGGTCGATGAGTACCTGCGCCTCAAGTCGCTCCTCGACGACTTCGGCCACCAGATGCCGCCGGAGAGCAGAAAGCAACTCAAGGAGCAGGTGGGGGCCTTGGAAGAGCACTGGGCCGCCTACCAGCGACGGAGGCTCCGCGTCACGGTCCGCGTCCGGCTCGACAACGGATTCGTCCTCGACGACGCCCCCGAGGAGGCGTTCGCCCCTGCCTGACCAGGCGTCGCAGCGCTCGCCGCTCGCACGGCTTGCCGCGTTGCCGCAGCGATGGTCAGCCTGCCCGCGACCAGGGCGCCGGTCGCCTCCCCGACCGGGCGGGTCCACGCGGCCCTCGGCGGTGAGCGCCAGGCCGAGAGCACCTCGGTGCCGTCGACGAGCTGGTGGCCGACAGCCTGGGCGACGACATCCCGCAGTGGGTGAGCTACCTCGACGCCGCCGAGCACGACGCAACCAGGCCGCCAGCACGCACTTTTACTGACGCCCTTGAACAGAGGAAGCCAGGGGTTCGACCGGGTACGCGTCATGGACTGACCGGGCTGACCGCCGCCCTGTTCAACGAGGGCGAGTCTGAGCAGGCCGCCGCAGAAGCCCAACCGGCGTTGGACGATGCCGGCCGGGTCGACTCCACCCTGGCGGCATCCCGGTTCAACGCCCTGCTGGATGCCGTCCGCCCATACCGCGCTACTGCGGTGGACGAGGTCCCCACCCGCGCGGCGGATGTCGCGGCAGCACGGCCGACGTCCGTTGCGGCTTGAGACCATCAAGACCATGGGCAAGCATTCCCGACCGGGGCCGCCGAATCAGCCGTCCCGTGCCGTTCCCTGCGCCGACGGCGGCGGCCCGCTCGCGGCGTACTACAAGCGAAACTGCCCGCCGCTTGGACGTCCACCGCCGGTAAAGACCGTTTCGGTAAAGACCGTTTCATGGCGGTGGGGGACACCTTCGCCGCCCCCGCCGCCGCGCATACGGATAGCCGCCCAGCCAGCGGAACTCCAGGCCCGCCCAGTCAGCGGAACTCCAGGCCCGCATGCACCGGCGGCGCCTTCTCCGGTACGACGCGACCGTCGGTGGCCGGGCGAGTCTTAACACAGAGGAAAGCCACACCCGCGCCGTCTAGGCTCTGGACCATGCACGTACTGATCTTGGAGGACGAACCCGAGCCGGGGATGCTCGTCGCTGCTCAGCTGCGTGGCGCGGGCTTCGCCCCGGACCCCGCGCGGACCGCGGCCGTCGCGGATCTCAAGGGGGGCGCATGAACACTTCGCGCAAGTCCCGGCTGTTACTCGGCACCGCCGCGGGGCTCGGCGCTCTGGTCCTCGCCGCGATCCTGCACGGCCTGCCCTGCGGCGGCGAGACCGTGCGTGCGTCGAGCGAGGTGGCTATCCGGGTCGACCAGGCGGGCTATGTACGAGGTGAGGCGAAGCAGGCCTACGTCATGGGGCCCTCGTCGGCCCTCGCCGGAGCGCGCTTCAAGGTCGTCGACGCCGAGAACGACGTCGTCACGGCGGGGCGGCTCGGTGCCTCCACCGGCCGCTGGAACGCCAAGTACCCCTCGGTGCGCACCGTCGACCTCTCCATGCTCGACACCCCCGGCACCTACCGCATCGTCCTGACCGGCACCGCGGTCGGCCGCTCGCCCGCATTCCGGATCGCCGACGCCCGCGATCTGATGCCCCGGCTCGTCCGGGACAACGTCCGCTTCCTGCAAGCACAGCGCGACGGAGCCGACGTGCTTTCCGGCGCCCTGCGGCACGGCCCTTCGCATCTGGCAGACCAGGACGCGGCCGTGCACGTCGACCCGGACTACGACGAGGAGGGCAACGAGCTGCTAGACGAGCGGCTGACCCCGACCGGTGACCGGGTCGACGTCTCAGGCGGCTGGTTCGACGCGGGGGACTTTCTCAAGTTCACCGGCACCACCTCCTACTCGGTCGCCGCACTTCTGCTGGCCCAGCGTGACTTGCCGGGCATGGCGGAATTGTCCGCCGAGGCCTCGCACGGGCTGGCCTGGCTGGACAAGATGTGGGACGAGGACAGCGAGACCCTCTACGCACAGGTGGGTATCGGCGCGGGCAATGACGCCGTACTGACGGATCACGACGTGTGGCGGCTGCCGGAGGCCGACGACCGGCTCGACGTGTCACCCGGTGACCCCGAGTACACCATCAAGCACCGGCCGGTCTTCCGCGCGGCCGCACCGGGCGAGGCGATCAGTCCCAATCTGGCGGGGCGGGTGGCCGCGGTCTTCGCTCTTGCCGCACAGCGCGCCGCCGCCACGCAGCCGGAGGAGGCCCAGGACTGGCTGGACAAGGCGGCCGCCGTCTACGACCTGGCCGACACCGGCCACGACCCCGACGAGCAGCTCGTGACCGCGTTCCCGGGCGCCTTCTATCCCGAGGACTCATGGCAGGACGACATGGAATTCGGCGGCGCGGAACTGGCCCTGGCCGCACGGCAACTCGGGGACGACCGGGAGAGCGACTGGGCCGACGCGGCGGCCGGATGGGCCGGGGACTATCTGGACTCCGACGTCAAGGGCACTCTCAACGTCGCGGACGTCAGCGCCCTGGCCCACGCCGACCTGGCCACGGTCCTTGACGGCACCCGGACCAACGGCATCGGGGCCGAGGAGCTCTACGCGGACCTGCGCCGCCAGTTGGACGACGGTGTCGCCCGCGCCGGTCACGACCCGTTCGGAGCCGGCGCCGCTACGACGACTTCGAAGCCGTACCGCACACCTTCGGGCTGGTGGCCACCGCCCGCCTTTACACCAAGGCCACCGGAGACACCCGCTACGCGGCCTTCGCCGGCCGGCAGCGAGGCTGGGCCCTCGGCGCCAACGCCTGGGGAACCAGCTTCGTGATCGGTGTCGGTGAGGTCTACCCGCACTGCCCGGAACACCAGCTCGCCAACCTCCGAGGCAGCCGGGACGGAAAGGGTGCCATCCTGCGGGGCGCCGTGGTCAACGGCCCCAACGCCGCGGCGAGACTCAAGGAGTTGAACGGCTTCCCGACCATGAAGAAGTGCAGCGCCGCCCCGCCGACCGGAGCGTGGACCGACTTCGACGGCAAGGGCGCACGGTACGTCGACGACGTGGGCGCCTGGCAGACAGTGGAGCCCGCACTGGACTTCACCACGACGGCGCTGCTGGCATTCGCGCTGACCGCACCGGACGGCAGCGAACAAGTGGAGTTTCCGCCGTCCAGTACGACTCCCCGGGCCGTGACGACCGCTCCAACCGCTCGCTGAACAAGGAGTGGGCGGAGCTGACCAACACCACCCGCCAGAGCGTGAACCTCGACGACTGGACCCTCGAGGACGAGTCCGGCCACACCTACACGTTCGAGCACTACCGTCTGGCCAGCCGCGCCACGGTCCGCATCCACACCGGTGAGGGCCATGACACCCGCACCGACCTCTACCAGGACCGCCGCGCCTCCGTGTGGAACAACGACCGCGACACCGCCACCTTGCGCAACGACCACGGCCGTTTCGTCGACGACGAGTCCTGGGGCCGCAACCGTCACCCCCACGGCGACTTCCGCCGCTGACCCACAAGCCCTCCAGCAGGGCCATGCCTTGGGGGGATCGCTCCTGGCGTGACATGTCGGCGGCGCGCGACCCGGTGGTGCGGTCGCGCGCCGCTTCACGTTCGGCGGCTTCCTCTGTGCTGGGGGCGCCTCGTGCTCGGGGCTCACGATGGTGGAGGTGTGCGGTGCCCCGAACTATCTGGTCCGGCGCGATCAGCTTCGGCCTGGTCACGGGCAGTCACCGGTGTGAATCTGGACGGGTGGGCGACCGGTGCCGATGCCCAGCTCCACCGTCCACTGCGGGGGCTCGGGACGGTGGAGCCGGCCGCGCTCCGCTTCCGCTTGCCGCTGCTGCGCGGCGGCGATCTTCGCATTGATGCGGGTCAGCCATAGCGTGTGCCACACCCGCAAAGTCTCCAGGTGACGGCGAACTGATGCCAGCCCCCATTGGACACGTGGCGAGGGGTGATACGGGTGCAGGGTGCCTGCCTCGCGCGCCAGGCCGTGCGCGGATGCTGGCTGTCCTCCCAACTGAGTTGCGGCCTCGGTGAACACCTACGCCGCCCACCCCGCTGTCCGTGCACGAGCCGCACATTCCAGCGGCTGGGAGGGCTGAGTCGTCCCACAACGGGTAGTCGAGCAGAGGAAGGCACTCTCTGGTACCGAGGGGATGGAGCCGCATGCCACGCATGATGGAACGTATCAAGCAGTTCGCAAGGAGCCCCCAAGGGCGTCGTACGGTCGAGTCGTACGGTCGAGCAGGCGCGGCGGGCCGCTGCCGACCCCCGTCGCCGGAGCCAGGGTAAGAGCCTACTGGGCAAATTCCGCGGCCGTCGCTGACCGCATCCGCCCCACATAAAGCGTGTTGCAGAAGGCCGTCGCCGCCCGCTGATCCTGCTCGTACGCCTGACATGGCACCCGTACTTCAAGAGCGCCCCTCGGTGCCGGCGGCGCGCGTCGAGTTGCGGCGGCTGGCCCGCGTTCGGGGAGTAGCGCGGGCTGCGTGAGGAGCGCCCGGGGTGCCCAGGAGTGCGGGACCGCGTCAGGTCGCGCTAGGTGTTGCGCCGTGAGGCTGCCCCAGGTGTTGCGGTAGGTGTTGCGCGGGCCTTTGCAGCGTCCTGTAATTCGCCCGGGTCACCACCTGGTGTACGAGCGTGGTTGGGGTGCTGACATCCCCGTTGCGGCCGCTTTTGCCCATGCCCCTGGCTGGAGTTGAGGAGAGGGAGGGCGGGACGGGCGGCGCGGACGCAGCCGGGGATCGGGGCGCGCTCAGCCGTGCGCGTCGCCGGGGCCCCCGCGCCCGGCCGCCGTCAGCGCGGCGGTGACGTCAGGTGGGGGGGCGTCTGCGGGGGAGAGGTCGGGCCGAGCACGGCGCCAGTCGTGCGGGATGTCGCCACCGGCCGGAGGCATCACGGGCGAAGTCGACGTCGACTTCCACAACCAGCTCCGGTTCCACCAACGCGACGACCAGCCTGTCCTGGCTGCCCCACCCGGGCGGAACGACCAGCCCGTCCACGGATGACCACGCCGCGACGGAGCGAGCAGCCCGGCGACCGTGCTGCTCGCCGCCCGGGCGAGGGTGGTGGTGCGCCCGGTGCACTGCAGGCGGCCGTCATCGTCGAATCGAAGCACCCGCTGATTACTAACCGTGACCGCGTGTGAAAAGAGAGCCAGGACCCTTTCTCGCGTACAGAGCCAGATGACACGCTCGCACTGACCAAGGACAGCTGCGCAGCTACCTCGCGGCCCTTGGGATCCGACGAAGTGCGGCTCGCGGGTGGGGTGCCGGTGAGTACGGCGGCGGCGGTCGACACCACCGCCTGCGGTCAGGGTGTCGCGTCTGTGGTGCCGAGTAGTACGCACTGATCGAAGTTCATGCAGCCGCACTCCAGGCAGTCCGCTACTGCCTTGCGCAGGGCCTGGGTTTGTGCAATGTGCTGGTCGAGTTCGGGCAACTTGCGCGTGGCCATGTCCCGCCACTGGCGGGTAGCGGATGGCGTGGCGTCGCCGGCCAGCAGTTGCGTGATCTCGGCGAGGGTGAACCCGGCTCGCTGTGCCATCTTGATCAGGGCGACCCGGCGGACAGTGGTGGCGGGCCACACTCGGCGTCCGCCTTCGCGACGCGCGCCGGGCAGCAGACCGCGCTCCTCCCAGTAGCGCAGTGCTGAAGCGCGCACGCGGGCTTTGTCCGCGATCTCGCTGATGGGCAGATATCGCATGCCCGCCCCCTTTCCCGTTCCGGCCTTGACTTCAAGCGTGCTTGAAGGACGACTGTGACCTGCATGTTCTCAGCAGCACCGGGACGCCTGACGCCCGGCCCCTACCGCTCCCTGTTCGCCGACCGTACCTTTCGGCGGCTGATGCCCGTCTTCGCGTTGTCCGACCTGGGCGACGGCATGACCGTGGTCGCCATCGCGTGGCTCGCGTTCGCTCTGGGGCCCGACGGCGGCCAGGGTGCGCTGGCTGGCGTGGCAGTCGCCGCCTACGTCCTGCCCGGCGCCCTGGGCGCACTGGTTCTGGGCCGATGGATGCGGCGGCTTCCCGCGCAGCGGCTCCTGGTCACCGACTCCGCGCTACGGGCCGTGCTGCTGGGGGCGGTTCCGGTCGCGCACGTGGTGGGAGTGCTAACACCGGCGGTGTACGTCGGGCTCCTGGGCGCCTCCTCGCTGCTTCACGCCTGGGGCAAAGCCGGCAAGCATGCCCTGTTCGCTCCTCTGCTCTCCGTCGACCAGCGTCTGGCGGCCAACAGTGTGCTCAGCACCAGTCTGTGGAGCGCGACGATCGCGGGCCCGGCTCTTGCGGGCCTGCTCGTCGGAGTGGTGTCCCCGGTATGGATCATCGGCATGGACGCTGCCACGTTCGCCGTGCTCGCCTTCCAGACCGGCCACATCACCCTGCCCTGTTCACCGGAATCAGGGCAGGTGGCCGGCGGTACACGGCAGGGGCTGAGTATTCTGCGGCGCCAGCCGGAACTCCTCGGCCTGTTCGTCGTGACCTGGGTGTTCAACCTCGTCTTTGGCCCCGTCGAAGTCGCCCTTCCCTTGTTCGTCTCCGCCGACCTCGATGCCGGCGCGGGGCTGCTCGGTGCCTACTGGGCCGCCTTCGGAATCGGAGCCGTCATCGGCGCTCTCACGCTGGGCGTGGCCAGACGGCTTCCCCTGTGGCCAGCCACGCTCGGCATCATCGCGGGTCACGGCGTCGGCCTGCTCCCCTTCGCCATATCGCACACCGCCCTCCCTTCCCTGATCGGCTTCGCTTTCGCCGGACTCCTCTACGGCCCCTACTCCGCACTCTCCTTCACCTTGATCCAGGACCGCGCACCTGCCGACTTGCTCACCACGGTTCTGGCTGCACGCAGCGCCGTACTCCTGACAGCCTCCCCCCTCGGAGCAGCGCTCGGGGGCTTCCTCCTCGACCGGACCAGCGCCCCCGCCGTCCTCGTCGGCTGCGGCGCGCTGATGATCCTCACAGTCCCCGCCAGCATCGTTGTCCTGAAGCTCTACGGAAATCATCGACGACGGCAGCAGCCCTCGCACATCCCGGCCGAGCGTGTCGACGTCGGGTGAATCGTGACCCACCGGCCCCGACCCTCGGCCGTGTGCGACCCACCCTCGCTCCATCTGATTGCCGCACCGGCCCCCGTCGGCGCGGCGCGGCACCCGGCCCCGGGCGGCGAACTGCCGCGACAAGCCATGGTGCTGGGGTTCCTACCGCCAGTTTGAATAGCAGGAGTTGGTCACCGGGCGCCCCGGGCAGGGCACTTTCGTCGACGAGACGCCGAACGCCGCGGTGTCGGCGGCGACATACATGTCGCTGCGGCGCGGTCTGGACGCCTGGCTGCACCGCGCCCATGCCGCCAAGTGAGTGAGAGTGAGCCGGGTGGGGATTTGGACGGGTGGGACACTTTCGAGAAGGACTGTCGCGAGTCGTACGACCCGTGCAGCGGTTCCTAATGCGCCGGATGCGTCCGGAGGCCGCCGAGGACGCGGCGGCAGAGGTCTTCACCATCGTCGCCGCCACTGGAGCGACCGCCGCGGTGAGGCTCTTCCATGGCCGTACGGGATAGCCCGGAAAGTGGCCGCGAACCCTCGGCGGGCCGACGGGCGCGCGGAGCAGCTTATTCTGCGGGTCGAAGAGGCAGCCGACCGTTCCGCGCCCGTCCGGCACTCCTCCGCCGAGGAAGCCGTCCTGGCCCGTGTGGATGCCCTTGCGGCGTTGAAATCCCTCTCGGACAGCGATCGCGAAGCGTTGCTGCTTGTGTCGTGGCACGGGCTCGACGCGGCGGTCGCGGCCCGCGTCATGGGCCGTGGCAGAGCGGCGTTCGCGGTGCAGCTCCACAGGGCCCTCCGCGAGCAGATCGCCCAACGCTCAGCCGTCGTCATCCCGCTCGACCGAGCACACGCCACACGCGAGTGAAGGTGGCTCGGAACCAGCCTGGGGCCGGCGGGCTGCCCTGGTGAGGTGTCGTGATCAATCTTCGTGGCGCCGACGCGCGAGATGGACGGTGATGTCGGCGGCCATCTCGACTCTGTCCGGCAGTACCTGCATGATCCGGCTGAATACCTGCTCTCGCTCCGCGGCCGGCAAGACGAGATAAGCCGAGATGGTGGAGAGATGACCAACGTAGTCGCGAGCGCTCATCGTCACGCGCCGTTCGATAACGGACTGCTGAACGCTGGTGAACCACTCAGACTGTTGCAGCTCCGTACCCGGCCACTGCATCTCATGATCCGGAGGCGTCCCGTCAGGCGACGGAATCTCGTCACTCTCCAAGAATGGTGCTCGCGCCGCGCGGACAGCTTCCTCCACAGCCGGGTCAGCCAGTTGAAATGGCCCGCCGCATGAGGCGAATACGCCACCCGGTTCCACCAGCGCGGCCACGCGCGACCACCGGCCCTCCGGGTTCGTCCAATGCAGCGCTGCTGCCGCATAGACCAGTCCATACCGTTCGCCCGGTCGCAAGTCCTCGAACGCGGCTGGCACCGTTCTGACGCTCGTCGGCACGTGCTTACGCAGTTCGGCGAGCATGGCCCCGTCAGGATCAGTCGCGGTGACCTTGACCCCTCGTTAAGCGAACAGGCGGGTTGCCTTGCCTGTCCCGGCGCCGATCTCGAGGGCGGTCCGAACCGGGTGGCCCGCATAGGCCATCACCATGTCGAACAGTTCCACGGGATACCCCGGCCGGAACCGTTCGTATGCTTCCGCCACCACTCCGAAACTCAGCGCGCGACCAGACATGACCAGCATCCTGACACGAGCGGACCCTGCGGTGTTCGACTTTTTTCTGGGGGCACGGACGCGAGCTGATGTCTCAGAGGGCGGTATGCGAAGTCTTGCCTGGTATCTGGCTCTGTCATGGGATTGGCGTGCAGGTCAGGGCCGAGCTCCGGGCGATTGCGGTCGTGGCCTGGTGAACAGTCCCTGCTCGGTTTCGGCCAGGATTCCGCGCCTGGTCAAACGCTTCAGGCGTTTATGCACTGCAGTCAGTGGCCGAGGCTCGCTGGCCCGTGCTGTGGCGTGCTCTTGAGGCAGGTGCCAGGAGACCTAGTCAGTTTCGCGGTTGTGATGCCAGATGGTCAGTGCGTGTTCCGTCAGCCGGTCGAGGAGTCCGGCGGCCTGGTGGGGTGAGTGTCCGCACAGGCGGGCGAGCACATTGATGTCGGTATTGCCGACGCCCCCCGAGGTGTGCGAGGCAAGGGTCAGTGCGGCCAGCTGCAAAGCTGCAGGCCGTCGGGTCGGCGGTGCCAGGGGAGTGGGGTTCAAGGTCCAGTGTGCGGCGCGGGCCCGGGTTCGGTTGCCCGGTTGCTGGGAGAGGACTGCCGCATCCAGCAGATGCGCCTGCGTACGCGGTATGTGCCGGCTGTGCGGCGTAGCCGGCGTGTGTTCCAGTTCCTCCCACAGCTCGCTGCGGCCGGGCAGCCGCATGCCGCGCAGCAGGCCGCCGAAAAGCTGTACGCAGCCGTGGGTGTCGGAGCACAGGGCGCACTGCAGGGCGAGGAGGTGGGCGGCGGGGGAGGTGAACTGGGGGTGCGCCGCTGCCAGATAGGTGAGCATCTCCCGCACACGGGTGCGTTCGGCCGGGCCGCCCGGCGGCCCGGGCCGGCATCGAGCGCGTCCGGGAGGGCG